>NZ_LIRL01000563.1 GCF_001419795.1 Streptomyces niveiscabiei | reverse complement strand
ACCTCCTCACGCCAGGCCGCCCCACCAGCTGACCCCACCCCTCACTTCTGCGGGGCGGCCGTCGACACCGGCTCCGGCCGCCCCGCAACACCGCGTACCTGCCCACCCCGAGCACCGCGCCCGCCCTCCCAGTCGGGTGTGGCGCTCCCCGTTCCCACCACCCGTCAGCACACCGAGAGGAACCGCGTGCTACCCACCCTTATCACCGCGGCGCTCGCCATCGTCGCCACCCTGCTGGGTGCGATCGTCTCCGGCCGCTTCCAAGAGCGTGCCGCCGAACGGCAGGTGCGCGCCGCCCACGGCGCAGTAGTCCGCCGCGACCGTCTGGAGGCCGTCACCGCACTCGCCTGCGCCGCCTCCGACCACCGCACGGCGATGTGGAGGCGCGGCGACGCCGTCCTCAAGCAGGCCGACCCCGAACGGATCGAGACCCTGCGCGGCGAGAGCCACATGACCCGCAGCGCGGTCACCCGCCCACTGTTCGCCCTGCGCATCCTCATCGAGGACCCGGCGGTGCGCGCCGCTGCCGACCGCATGATCACGCTCACCTACGCGATCCGGCAGGCGATCCCCACCGCTACGGCCGACACCGACCGCCAGGCGGCCAAGCAACGGCTCACCGAGGCCCGCGAGGCCGCGAAGGTCGCCGCCGACGACTTCGTGAACACCGCCGCCCGCTACCTGAGCCCGTCCATGCCGACCGTCACCCCGCACGCCACCCACGAGGAGCCGACCCGATGAAGCGCCCCCTCTTCCGCCGCTGCGGTCACGCCCCCGGCACCCTCGCCCCCGAGGACCAGGCCGTGGTCGACCAGTTCCGTGCGACGCTCGCCGCCCTGCGCAGCCCGCAGCCCTGGACGCCCGGCAGCGCCCAGGACATCGCCGTACGCGTCGGCCCGTTCATCGAGCGCGCGCACCCCCGGCCCGGCGACGACCACGGACCCGACATGATCGCCGTCGCCCTGGTCCACCCCGACACCCCGCACGCCGGCGCCTACCTCCACGGCCGCCAGCTCGGCTACACCAACCGCGGCTGGCTCCGCTGCCAGACCAGCGCGATCCTCGGCTTCTGGCAGCCCGGCTACACGATGCTCACCCACGCCGCCGCCGGCCTGCCCCTGCCCGACGACGTCGGCATGGAACTCGCGCACTACGCCCTCTACATCGAGGCCCGTCGGCGCGACGACAGCCGCGACGGCTACACCCTGCTGCGCCTCGGTCCGTACACCCAGACCCGCCACGCCCAGCAGGACCACGACCGGATCACCGCCGCGCTGGACGGACGGGAGACCACCCTCGTGCCCAGCCACCGCGTCTCCGTGCGGTACGCGCCGTTCGACGTCAGCGACCACCAGCTGTTCGCCGACCCGTACGAGGCCGACGCTCTGGCGCTCCTGGACGCCGCCGTCGCGGGGGTGAGCGCGTGACCTCGGCTATGTACGAGATCGAGACCAGCGAGGGCGACGACGGCACCATGCACCCCGTCGAACAGCTCTGGACGCCCGGCGAGGACGCGGTGGAGAACGGCTTCCTCGCCCACTCCGGCCTGGTCGTCACCGGGATCGACGACCCGACCGACGATCACCTCTACCCGGTTGCGTTCCTCGTGCTCGGGCATCAGAAGTGGGCCGCCGTCATCGAGGCCGCCGCCGCGTACATGGCGCGGATCCACGGGTGGCGGAACCTGCACCTCTACCCCGGCGACGACCCTGCGGTCCTCATCCCCCGCATCCCGCGCGCCGTCCAGACCCACGGCGTCTTCTTACGACACCCGCACCCGGACCACGGCTGCGGATGCGAGTGGGACGACACCTGGCGCATGGTCTGGGCACCCGCCACCGAACCCGGCGCCATCCCGATCACCGCACTCCGGCACCCGGCTGCGCCGGTGACCGCCGCCAGCATCCCCGACCCCGACGCAGGCGCGCCCGCGACCTGGGCAGACTGAAAGCCGAAGGCCCGGCTCTTCCGCAGATCGATCGCGGGGGAGCCGGGCCTTCGTGCGTTTCAGGGCCAGGAACGGGGTGAGGCCCAACCGCCGGCGGTTGGGCCTCTGAGGTTTTCTGACTGACCAGGCTCCGCCCCGTGGGGCGATGCGCAGCCAGGATGCTGTCCGTCGGGACGGGCAGGCTCCCCGTTCTCAGGGGAGCACCTCGAACCTGACCCTGTTGTCCCATGACCAGGACGGTCACCGCAAGCCAACACGCCTTGTCCGGCGGGGCGTTCGAATTGCCTGGTCAACGGCCTCGCCGTGTTGAACGGAAGCGCCCCGACCAGTCCAGCGACCAGGCGGGGCGATCCAGTGTTTCACCCGCTACGGTTGCGGGCTATGCGAGAAACACAAGGAGAGACCGTACAGGTGTCGCCGCTGAGGGACGACCTGGCGTTCCTCGACATTGTCACGGACTGGGACATTACGTCGGGGTACCACCAGTGGAAGGCCGGCATCGTCGTCCCGGACACGTTCCGGCCGACCGTGGACCTGCCCCGGGTCATGGCGATCGCCAACCAAAAGGGCGGCGTCGGGAAGACTCTGACGACCTTCGAGCTCGGCATGGCCCTCGCGGCACGAGGGCTGCGCGTGCGCCTGATCGACGCCGACCCGCAGGTTGCCTCCCTGACCTCGTGGCTCAAGATCCTCTACCCCGCCGATCTCCCCACCGATCAGCGGCGCAGCCTGACCGACGTCTACTTCGACCGGTGCACCCTCCGGGAAGCGACGTACCAGACGATCTACGAGAACCTCTACCTGGTGCCGTCCTTCCCCGACCTCGCCACAGTCGAGACGGAGCACCCCACCGGCTACGAGACGTGCCTGCGCTTCCACCTGTGGGAAGAAGAAGACGACGTCGACATCACGCTCATCGACTCCGGCCCCAGCCTCGGCAGCCTCACCGTGTCCGCCCTGGTGGCCGCTCGTGACGTGCTGGTTCCCGTACAGGCCGCGAGCGGCCTCGACATCGAAGGCGCTGCCGCACTCCACCAGACCCTGCGCACCGTCACCACGCGCATGAACCGCAGCCTTCGCGTCGCCGCGGTCTTCCTGACCGACTTCACGCGATCCAAGCTGGCCCGCACCATCGGGTCCGAGATGGCGAAGGCGTTCCCCGACGCGCTAATCGTCCCCGTCCGCACCTGCGTTGAGATCGGCAACGCGCAGCTGAGCAAGCAGGCCCTGCGCGCGCACACGCCGGAGGCGACGACGACCCTCGACTACGACCGCGCCGCCGGCCTTCTCCTCAAGGGAGCCGCCCGGTGACTTCGTCGATCGCGAGCATGTTCTCCAGCGGTGACAGCACCACCGGCAGCCCGGCCTCCGCGGTTGCCGCTCGCACGGAAGCGATCCTCGACGGGCGGCAGGCAGCAGCAGATCCGATCGCGTCGCTCAAGGAGCTGGCCGACTCCCTGCCAAGCCTCGATGAGGTCCAGGCCGTCGGCGAGGACGACACCTCGGAGCTCACCGATACGGAGCGACAGCAGAAGGACAAGACCGAGAGCGTCATCCGCACCGCCGTCGCCACGGGCAACACCGCGATCTGGGTCATCGCCCAGGGCCTGGAGCGCGCAGCCAAGGGCAAGTGGTGGCGCCGCAGCCACTCCACCTACGCGGAGTACGTCAACGACCTCACGGGCCGTTCAGCCTCCTACATCCGCCGCCTGCGATCCGGCGCCCCGCTGGCCCTGGAGACGGCCGCTCAGACCGGACGTGTGCCGAACCCGGGGCAGATCGAGGAAACCCGCAAGACGCAGCGGCAGCACGGCACCGAGGCTGCGATCCTGCTCTTCCAGGTCGTCAGCGAGGTCACCGAGGAACTGGGTGACAAGACCACCGCCGAGACCCTGGAAGCCGTACGCAAGGAACTGCCGCCCGCGCTCCCCGAGTTGCCGGAGCAGGCTCGCGCCACGATCGAGCGCGTTACCCGCCGCACGCTCGGAGACGGCGGAGGCGATGACGACCCTGCATCGTTCGAAGAAGATTCGAACGATGGCGTGCGAATTCGCACGCCGGACGGTGAAGGGCCGGCGGTCGAAGCTCAGGAAACCGGTGGAGCGGGCAGCGAGGGCGACGACATCGAGGACGCCGAAATCGTTCCCGAGCACATGGTCGCCCTCAAGGACGCCCTCAAGGCGCTCAACACGGTGAACCGTGCGATCACCAAGGACGTCTTCGCTCAGGCCGCCGCCGACCCGGATGACGCGAAGGAATACGAGAAGGTCCGGCAGGACATCCTCAAGAAGGCCACCGCGATCCGGAACAAGGCGCTGCACGCCCCCCAGGGGTGACGCTCCAGACGCACCCTCAGTGGCCCGCAGTCCTCCCGGCTGTGGGCCACTGGCATGAGGGCCGGTCGGCGCCTCGCGGGCAGGCGCTTCAATTGAAGCGCTCTTGTTCGATTCGAATTCGAACGCTCGCGTGCGAATTCGCACGCCTCGGCACCGAGTCAGGGGCCGGTGAGGATGTCGTGGGTGCCGATGCGGCGCCAGACGATGTGCTGCTCGCCGGGGACTATCGGCGTCCCGTACTCCCACGTTGCGCGTCCTGCGGGGCCGGTGCCCATGGACCAGGTCAGCTCGTAGATGCCGGGCGCGCGCTGGACGCGCTTGACGCGGAGGCCGGCGCGGAAGCGGCCGGTGCGCAGGTCCTCGACGAAGGCCGCCACGGTCTGGCGGAAACGGTGGCGCTGTTCTGGGGTGAGGCGGTCCAGGTCGGTGGTGAAGCGCGGCAGGGTCTCGTAGGTCGGCACGTCGGTCCTCCAGGCAGCAAGAAGCCCCCGGCACTGCCGGGGGCGGAGAGTCGGTGACGTGGTGCAGGGCGCGGCGTCTTTGGCCGCCGGGTGGGGGAGCGGTACGCAGATGTGCGCTGGTTGACGGTGGAGTCGTCTGCTGGCGTTTTTCGGTGTTGGTGAGGCGCGTGTGACTGGTGGTCGCGCAGCATTTACATGGCCTTGGTGGTGTCCGCCGGGCGGGCACGGTGCCGCCGCGAACGCCCGCCGGGCGGGATCGGCCGTGAAGTTCCGGTGAACCCTCCCGCCTCACGGGATCGCGCTTTTTTTGCAGGTCAGAGCCGGTGTGTGCTGTGGCGATGCTGAGTGTCGCGAAGATCCAGAGGCGCAACGCGTGGCGGTACTACATACGCGGAGTGGCGTTCGGGGACGGCCGCCGCCCGGCCGGGCAGTCGTTGAAGGACGCCCAGGAGCTGGCCGGGCTCCCACCGGGACGGTGGCTGGGTCGTGGTCTGCGTGCGCTGGGGCTCACCGAGGGCGCGGAGGTGTCCGAGCGTCAGCTGGAGCTGCTGTTCGGCGAGGGCCGGCACCCGGACGCCGACCGCATCGAGCGCGGCCTCCTGGACGACGGCGTCGACGCGGCGACCGCCCGCCGGCTGACCGTCCTGGGACAGCCGATCGAGGAGATCGAGGCCCGCAAGCAGACCCCGCTGCTCGGCATGGACTTCACCTTCCGGCCGCAGGCGTCGCTGGTCGTGCTGTGGGCGCTGGGCGACGCTGCCACGCGTCGGGTCATCGAGCGGGCCCACGAGCGGGCCGTCGCCACGGCGCTGCGCTGGCTGGAGGATGAGGTTGCCGAGACCCGGTGGGCGTCAGGCCGCGGCCGTGCGAAGACGCCCGCGCTCGTGGTCGCCGCCTTCCGGCACTTCGACAACCGCGACGGGCTGCCGCTCCTGCATGAGCACTGCCTGATCCTCAACCGCGTTCAGCGTCTGGGCGCCGACGGTGAACCGGTGTGGGGCGCTCTGGACACCTACCGCCTCTACCAGAACGTGGTGGCCGCCGGGACGCTCTACACCCTGGTGATGACGACCGAGGTGTGCGAGGCCCTGGAGCTGGCGACCGTGCCGCGCGAGGTCACACCGGGCCTGCGTCCGGTCATGGAGATCGCCGGAGTGCCCGAGGACCTCATCAACTGGTCGGCGTCCCGCCGCCAGCGCATCGAGGACGCCCTGGAGGTGCTCACCGACCAGTACGTGAAGGACCACGGCCACCTGCCCTCAGAGCGCGGCCGTCACGGACTGGGCTGGTGGGCGGCGCAGCAGACCCGGCCCGCGAAGAAGAAGCCGAAGCCGCTTCAGCAGCTGCTCGCGTGGTGGCGCGCCTCCGCGATCCTCCGCTTCGGCCAGCAGCTCATCGACAGCCTCCTGGACAGGTGCCGGGCAGCCGGAGCGGCGATCCGGGCACGGGTGGGTCCCACCGTAGACGTGGCGCTCGCCGCCGTCGACGTCGCCGCGGTCGTCTTCACCGTGCGCGAGAAGTCCTCCCGCCGCCACATCCTGGCCGAAGCGCGCCGGCACCTGCTGGAGACGCTGCGCGGCCGCGAGTTCACCCGCGGCCTGGACGACTGCATCGCCCACCGGGCCCTGCTCCGGCACTCCCGCCGTCACACGGTCACGAAGCCCGGCCGCCAAGCGCCGGCGGCGGACCGGATGACCTACACCGCCGACTTCCCGTTGCCGCACCGGTGGTGGATCGCTCCCGCCGAAGGCACGCCGCCACGGAAGTCCAGCCGCTACGAGCGGGCCCGGGTCGCCGTCCAGGCCCGTCAGCAGGCCGCGATGCCCGAGGAGCACCTCGGGGGCCGGACGACCGACACGGCGACGTGGTCGCGCACGCCGGAGAACCTGGAACGGCTCGCCGACGTCACCCGCACGGCCAACGCCCGCCGCCGCGCCATCGAGGAGAGAGAAGTGCCTGCCCCTGCTGCCGACCCGGCTGGATCGGCCGATCGGCGCCGCCAGGAGCACGAACAGCAACCCCCGTACAACGGTTCCGGTCCGGTCCCCGCCGCGCGCCCGTGAACGTCGGCCGTCATGCCGTGTGTCGGCCGAGCCGCAGGGTGACACGGCAGCACGCAGGCGGGGGCTGGCGCAGGCCTATGCGCCACCGCAAGGATGAGGGCGGATCATCCGACGGCAGATGGACGCGGTGCGGTACGAGGTACGGTCCGACAGCGAGGCGTTTTTCCACACCTACAGGGGAGCGGCGTTCTATTCCCGGATGCCGGTGACCTGCTGGGAGTGCGATGCGCGGACCGGCCTGACGCTGACGGCGCAGGGCGAGGACACCCGGATTACCTGCCCGCAAGGGCACATGACCCGGGACGGGCGGCTGTCTCCCGAGGCCGTACGCGACGTGGTCCGGGTGGCTGTGGAGGCCGGTGTCGACGTGGTCCCGGCCGATGCCGAGATCGAGCTCCGGGTGGTGCCCAAACCCCAGGTCCTGCCCGAACTGGAGGACATGACCCACATCCCCTGAACGTGCCGCCGCAGGCCTCGAAGTGCGCGAGTGCATTCCACGCCTGCATAGGAGCGAGGTGGGGCAGACTTGCAGCCATGGCTCTCGATCCCTACACCGTTCTGCCCCGGTACGTCGACCGGTACTGGGCCGCCCACGGCGGCAGCGACCCCTACAGCGATGCGTGGCCGTGGGCGGAAGCCGTCGTCCGCTGGCACCAGAACCTCCCGCTGGCACCCGGCCGCGCCCCCGTGCCCGGAGATGATCCGCGAGCAGTCGACCACCTGGTGGCTGCGGTCGCCGAGTCCCTCCGGATCGCGATGGGATGGACCGGCGCCGCGATCGGGGACCTGGACCTGGACCGGCTCGGATCCGAGCTGCGCACCTGGACCGAGGACGAAGACGAGGACGGGGCCAGGCTCGCCCCCGGCAGCGCCGGGTGGCCGGCCCCCACCGGCCCGTACGCCGACCGCTGGCACGCCCTGACGCACCTGGCCGACAGCGACCCGGAGCAGTGGGAGCAGGTACTCGGCTCGGTATACCGCGCGTTCGGGGACCTGATGGCCCATGCGCGGCGCTCGCCCACCGCCCATCTCGACGGCGCTTCGTACAGTGCGGTGAAGGAGTACCGGCTCGAGCGGGCGGGCGACTACCGGGCCTTGGCCGAAGTCGCCCCCTCTCTGGGCATGTCGCCCGTGCCTGTGTGTGATCCCCTCCGGTATCAGGGGTACGGCCTTGTCACCGTGACCGAAGCTGGTGCTGGCTCATGACTGCCGCCGACCTGACGCCCCGCGAGATCCTCAAGGCCGTGGCCTATCTCGAAGCGGTCTGGAGCAGCAACACGACTATGGTCGCGTCGCTGTCGGCTCGCAGCGACGGCGAGCGGGACATCCTCGACCTGGTGATCGACCTTGCGGACAAGGTGGGGCAACTAGACCTCGCTGCCCGTCACGGTATCCAGGACGGAACGGAAGAGGAGCAGCTGGCTGCCGCACGCGCGATTGCCGATCCGGCTGCCGGTCCCACCGCGAGCCTCATGTACACGTGGCGGGCGTGGGCCAAGACCGCCGAAGGACCTGCGGTCCGGGAGCTGAGCCTGTCCGTGATCGGGTACCTGGTGCTGATGACGCGCGCGGACGACGTCCCGGAGGCGCTCGAGGCGATAAAGGCGCCGATTCTCTGCGAGGGTCGCCTTTTCCTGGAGCCTAGGCAGGGTGCTGGCGCAGAGCATGCCGGGTCCTCGCCGATCGTCAGTACAGCCGGCCTCCTCCGCATGGACGCGGTCAGAAGTCTCTGGCAGCAGGCCGGGGAGCTCGCTTTCCCGGTGTCGGGCGAGTCGAACAACGGGGAGTGGAGGCAGGCGGTCTACAGGGCAGCGGCGCTCCTGGAGCCGGTGTGGCCCCGGGACTACACGGCCGGCCCGTTCACCTGGGGCCTGCCCAGCGTCGCCTTCGCTCTCTACGCCGGGATTCCGGGCACAGCACCGGAGTACATGGAGGTGGAGATCCTCTGGGATGTGCTCACCGACCACCGGCGGGGCCCAGCTCTGGACAGGTCGCCGGAGGCCGCCGTCCGTGAAGGACTGGTGCAGCGGGGTCATGACCTGGAGGACGACTCGCAGCTGTCGCAGCTGTTTCGCCAGCTCACCGCGTACATTCCGCCGGTCAGGGAAATACTTGGACTCGAGTTGCCAGCTGGCGAGCAGAGTCCGGGCGGCACGCTGATGGCGTTCGGCGCGCAGTGGGCGGCTCGCAAACTTGCCTATCACCAGCGCCAGCCCTGACGATCGGGTGGGGTCCACCCGGTCTCCGATCTGGTGTGTTCCCTCCTGGAGAGCCTGCGGGGCGATGACGTCGTCCAGGACAATGACCGTCATGGCGACTCTTGTGATCGAGCAGCTCAGGCAGTGGCAGAGCGAAGACGAAGGCGGTCCGCAGACATGGTCTGCCGCGTGGGAGCAGGCGATCGACGTTGCAGAGCCTGTCTGGACGGGGCGGGACATCACCTGGGACGGCATGCAGCTGGCCGAAGGGACCGTCGGGCTCGCCGCGGCCTTCTATCGCATCGCTGCTCAGGAGGGCATGCCGGTAGGGGAGATCACTCGCGATCAGGTCAAAGCGCTTCTCTCTCCTCAGCGGGGCATGCGTGACTCGGACGTCATCGCGGAGTGGGAGCGATGCCTGCGGCAGCTCGGACACGACCCGGAGGACGACACGGACAGGGTCTCCGTGCGCTGGCAGATGCTCCGCAGGGACGTCTCCCCGCCCGAGGACCTGCAGTTCAGCCTGGAGTACGGGCACAGCGAGTTCCGCTGGGGCCCTGCCCTGCTCGATTCGCTGCGGGCTCTCCTGGCACCGATCCACGGGCTGGAGTTCTGAGGAAGCGGTCGGGACGCCTGCTGACGAGCGGTGGAGTCCACCTGCATCCGCTCCACTCCGCCAGGAGTGGAGCGCGCTGCCCCAGGGTGGGGACCGCCGTGGGGCGGTCGCCGACCTCCACCTGCGGGTGATCGACTCAGGATGCGCAACAGCTTGTTACGCGCGCGGTCGGCGCAGGTTCTCCTTGGCCGACAACAGCCCGAGGGCAGCGTGCTCCTGGTGGTGGGCGTGCCAGTGTTCCGCCAGCGCGCGGTCGGTGAACAGGCCCAGGCCCCGCTCTGTCTCCGCCGTGAGGTCGATGTCGTGGAAGCGTGGGCCCTGGAAGTAGGAGACGTGGACGTCGGGCGGTGTCGGGGACGCTCACGCTAGAGCACACGGCCCGGTCCGGGCGGGGCTTCGCCCGCACGGTCAGCCCGCCGGGGGACGGACCAGTGAGCGTGATGCCAGTCACGGACAAAACGAGAGGACAAGGGGCGGTCAAGGGGCATACCGGACATCGGTGGCAGGCGAGCTTCAGACCGCGGCCAAGGGGTGGCTCCGCACGGTGGCCCCGGCCCGCCCGCGCACCGGCGCGCAGGCCGGAGCCACCAACCCGGCCGCACAGGTCGGAGAGAGCCGAGACGCCGATGCACAGCGAGTCCCCCGCCCCCCG
>NZ_LIRL01000562.1 GCF_001419795.1 Streptomyces niveiscabiei | reverse complement strand
CGCGCAGGCCGTCGGCGAGGGGGGCCCAGCGCTCGGTGCGGCCGAGGGCGCGGTAGACGACGCGGTCGAAGGAGGCGGGGCCGTACTCCTGGAACCCTTCCCGCGCCCGCAGGTACGCCCGGCGGACCACGTCCGCCGTGTCGCCCAGTCCGAACCGCTCGTCGTGTGCCGCGGCCCAGCCGAAGAACGTCTCGCGCTGCCGCAGCAGCGCCCGGGCCTGGAGGACGTCGAAGTCGTGCCAGTCCCCCGGGCCGACCACGCTGTCCAGCACCATCCGTCCGGTCCGCGCGGGGAACAGCGCGGTGTAGGCGGCGCCCAGGTAGCTCCCGTAGGAGACGCCGAGGAAGTTCGTCACCGGCTCGCCGAGCGCGGAGCGGATCGCGTCCATGTCGTACGCGGTCTCCTCGGTGGAGAGGTACGGCAGGGCGTTGCGGGCGCAGTCGTCGGCGAGGGCTTTCAGGGACGCCAGGTAGGCGCGGCCTTCGAGGTCGGGGGCCGGGGTCGTGAACAGGCCGCCCATGGCGCCGCAGTCGGCGGCCGCGCTGTCGCCCACGCCGCGCGGGTCGAAGCCGATGACGTCGTAGGCGCGGCGGACGCTCTCGGGGAGCTTGGCCCGTTTGGTGACGGCGTACGGGAGTCCGGAGCCGCCGGGTCCGCCGGGGTTGACGAGCAGGATTCCCCGGCGTTCGGCGGGTGGGCCCGAGGCGGGGACGCGGGAGACGGCGATGTCGATCCGGGGACCGTCGGGGCGGCGGTGGTCGAGGGGCACGGTCAGGTGTCCGCACTCGACGCGGTCGGGTGCGGGCGGCGCGGAGACGGAGTCGGGGCAGGGGCCGAAGCGCAGGGGCTCGGCGGCGGACGCGGGCGGGAGCGGCAGGTGCAGGAGCGCGGTGGCGGCGAGCAGGGCGGCGCAGCGCGGCAGGAAGGTCAAGGGAATCCCTTCGGATGGCCATCGGGGAGCCATCGGAGAACCATTGAAGAACCGGATGACAATGAAAATGATTATCGATAACGTGTCCACGTCACAACCGGACCGCCTTCCCCGAAGGCGCGCTCCGGCCTGCGCCGAGAACTCAACTCCTGTCCCTGAAAGGGGAGTCGTGGCTCATCTGCTGGTGGTCGAGAGCTGGGTCGGTTCGATGAGCAGACTGCTGCCGAGAGCGATCCGCGAGAGCGGGCACACGTTCACCTTCCTCACCCGCGATCTGCACCACTACCTGCGCTCTGCGCCCGAGGGCACGGCGCACCCGCTGCTCGGAGCGAGCAACGTCGTCACCGCCGACACGAACGACACGGACACCCTGCTGCCCCGGGTGGCCGACCTGCACGGCGTGTTCGGCTTCGACGGCGTCGTCACGTCCTGCGACTACTACCTCCCGACGGTCGCCCGCATCGCCGCCCGCCTGAACCTCCCGGGCCCGGGCGCGCAGGCCGTGGAGAACGCGTGCCGCAAGGACGCCACGCGCCGCGTCCTCACCGACGCCGGCGTTCCCGGCCCGCGGTTCGCCGTCCGCACCGAGTGGGCCGAACTCGCGGGCGCGGCGCGGGAGATCGGCTACCCGCTGGTCGTGAAGCCGGTCGACCTGTGCGCCGGGATGTTCGTCCGGCGCGTCGACGACGAGGCCCAACTCGCGGACGCCTTCCGCGCGTTGTCGGAGTTCCCGGTCAACGCCCGTGGCCAGCGGCGCGATCCGGCCGTCCTCCTCGAAGAGCTGCTGGACGGCCCCGAGGTGAGCGTGGAGACGGTGTCGCACGCGGGGACGGTCCATGTGATCGGCGTGACCGACAAGAGCATCGGCGGACAGCCGGCGTTCATCGAGACGGGCCACATGTTCCCGGCCGCCCTCTCCCCGGCGGACACGGAGGCCGCCGAGCACACCGCGCTGGCCGCCCTGAAGGCGCTGGGCCTGGTGGACGGCGTCGTCGCGCACACCGAGGTCAAGCTCACCTCGTCCGGCCCCCGCATCGTCGAGGTCAACCCGCGTCCGGCGGGCAACCGCATCACCGAACTGGTCCGCCACGTCACCGGAGTCGACCTGGCCGCCGCGTTCGTGGACGTCGCCCTCGGCCTCGCCCCCGACCTGGCCCGCAAGGACACCGGCCTGGCCAGCGCCGCGATCGGCTTCGTCGTCCCCGAGACCTCGGGCACCCTCGAAGCCCTGGACGGCGGCGGCCTTCCCGGCGACCTCCTGGAGGTCCAGCTCGCCGAGCCGGGACGGCAGGTGAAGGCGGCCGGCAGCAACAACGAGTACCTCGGCCACGTCATGGCGGGCGACCCGCACGGCCCCGGCGCCCGCGACCGCGTCGAGTCGGCGCTCTCGACTCTCCGCGCCGGGCTGGTGATCCGGTGACCGCCCTGACCAAGACCTCCTTCGACGCCCTCCTGCACCAGGCCCTCGACGGCCGCCTCGGCCCCGACCCGGCGGGCGTACGCGTCGCCGTCGCCTTCCGCACCCAGCAGGCCGTACGGCACGACGGGCGCGGCACCGGCTACCGCAACGAGGTGCTGAGCCTGCGCATCGGCGAGGCCGTCGGGTCCTGCGCGGTCGAACCGGGCGCGCTCCCCGAGGAGGCGCTGGACGACTGTGTCGGCGCCGACGTCGCCGAGCTCCTCCAGCACCCCCTGCTCCCGGTGCGGGTCGCCGCGCTGGACGCCTACCTCATGCACGCCGTCCCGCACGGCGGCGAGCCGGTCGCGCTGCCCGCCGGGACGTCCCTGGAGAAGTCCCGGGTGCGCGCACGGGCCGTCGTCGAGCTGCTCGACGTGCCCGAGGGGTCGACGGTCCTGGTCGTCGGGGTCGTCAACTCCCTGCTGGAGGCGCTGCGTTCGCGCGGGCTGCGGTATGTGGCGTGCGATCTGAAGGGCGGTACGACGGAGTGGGGCGAGCCGGTCGCCGTCGACGCGCTCGCGGCCCTGGACGGGTGCGACGCGCTGCTGGTGTCCGGGATGACGCTGGGCAACGGCACGTTCGACGCGCTGCGGGAGCGGGCCGGCGGGCGTCCGCTCGTGCTGTTCGCCCAGACCGGCAGCGCGGTCCTGCCGCACTTCCTCGGGCACGGGGTGAGCGCGGTGTGCGCGGAGCCGTACCCGTTCTTCTGGCTGGACGGCGGTCCCGGGACCGTCCACCGCTACCGTGCCGGAGGCGTGCGATGACCACGACCGCGGCCGAACGCGCCGTAGCCCGCCCGGAGTTGCTCGGACTCCTCGGCCGCACCCCCATCGCGCGGATCACCGCGGGGCTGCCCGGACCGCAGCCCGGGTTCTGGGCCAAGCTGGAGGGGCTCGGCGCCGGCGGGATGAAGGCGCGGGCGGCCGTGTCGATGCTGCTCGGTGCCCGGGAGCGGGGTGAACTCCGGCCCGGCGCACCAGTGGTCGAGTCCACCTCGGGCACGCTCGGCATCGGGCTCGCGTTCGCCGGGCAGGCGCTCGGGCATCCGGTGGTCCTCGTCGGGGACCGCGAACTGGAGCCGTCCATGCGGCAGTTGCTGCGCGCGTACGGCGTCCGCCTCGACCTCGTGGACCGTCCGGCGCCGGTCGGCGGCTGGCAGGCGGCCCGACTGGCCCGGCTGCGCGAGCTGTTGGCGGCCCTGCCGGGCGCGTACTGGCCCGACCAGTACAACAACCCCGACAACACGGCCGGTTACGCCTCCCTGGCCGCCGAACTCGCCGTGCAGCTCGACCACCTGGACATCCTGGTGTGCAGCGTCGGCACGGGCGGGCACAGCGCCGGGGTCATCGGGCCGCTGCGCCGCCACTGGCCCCGGCTGCGCCTGATCGGCGTGGACTCGACGGGTTCCACGATCTTCGGGCAGCCCGCCAGGCCCCGGCTGATGCGCGGCCTCGGCAGCAGCATCCACCCGCGCAACGTCGCCTACGACGCGTTCGACGAGGTCCACTGGGTCGGCCCCGCCGAGGCCGTGGACGCCTGCCGCAGGCTGGCCCGGGAGAGCTTCGTGAGCGGCGGCTGGAGCACGGGCGCGGTCGCGCGCGTCGCCGCCTGGGCGGCCCGCGTCCACCCGGGCGCGGTCGTCGCGACCGTCTTCCCCGACGGCCCGCACCGCTACCTGGACTCCGTCTTCGACGACGACTTCGCCGCCGCCCACGGCCTGGCCCCCGCCACGGCGGCCACCCGCCCGGTCGAGATCCCGCACCCCACCGCCGCCGAGGCCACCGGCTGGGCCCGCTGCACCCGCGTCACCGATCCGCTGAACTCCCAGGAAAGGACCCCGTGAAGGCCACCCTGCGCACCGTACGCCTCGACCTCGCCGAGCCGCTGCGCATCTCCCGTTCCACCATGTCCGCCCGCGACGCCGTCTGGCTCACGATCGAGGACCCCGACGGCACCCGCGGCCACGGCGAGGCCGTCAGCAGCGTGTACTACGACCTGGACGCCGAGACCCTGACCCGGCACCTGTCGGCCGTGGACCTGACCCGCTACCCGGACCCCGAAACGGCCCTGTACGACGGCGAGTTGACCGGCTCCGACACGCCGGCTGCGGTCACGGCGGCCGTCGAGTCGGCGCTGCTGGACCTCGTCGGCAAGCGGGCCGGGAAGCCGGTGCACGCCCTGCTGGGCTCCCCCGCCGTGCCGGTCGCCGCGACCGCGCGGACCATCGGCATCACCTCGCTCGCGAAGGCCGCCGCCGAGGCCCGCAAGCTCGCGGCCTGCGGTTTCCGCGTCATCAAGATCAAGGCCGGGGCGGCCGATGAGGCCGTGGAACGCGTCCGGGTGATCCGCGACGCGGCACCCGAGGCACGGCTGCTCCTCGATCCCAACGGGGCCTGGAGCGTGGCGGATACGCGCCGGGTGCTGCCCCGGTTGGCCGAACTCGGCGTCGAGGCCGTGGAACAGCCGGTGGCGCCGGGCGATCCCGAAGAGCTTGCGGCGCTCGCTCTTTCGTCGCCGCTGCCGGTGATCGCCGACGAGGACGCCGTACGCATCGAGGACGTCCGGCGGCTCGCCGGGCGCGTCCAGGGCGTCAACGTCAAGCTCGCCAAGTGTGGCGGCGTCCACAACGCCCTGCGCATCGCGGAGTTGATCGAGGGCAGCGGCACCGCGCTGATGCTGGGGTGCCTGACCGCGAGCAGTCTCGGGATCGCGCCCGCCGTGCATCTCGCCGACCGGGCGCGCTGGGTGGACCTGGACGGGCATCTGCTGCTGGCGCGCGATCCCTGGTCGGGGATCGGGGGCGACGACGGGTACGTGCGCACGAGCGGGCTGCCCGGGCTCGGGGTGCGGTTCGGGGGTGTGTCGCGTGCGCACGTGGCGTGAGATGCGGCAGTTCCCGCTCGCCGTACAGCTGTTGCTGGTCAACCAGTTCGGCGTCAACACCGGTTTCTATCTGCTGATCCCCTATCTCGCCACGCACCTCGGGGAGAACCTGGGGCTGTCGGCCGCCGTCGTCGGGGTCGTCCTCGGGGTGCGCAACCTCAGCCAGCAGGGGCTGTTCATCATCGGCGGGTCCGCGTCCGACCGGCTCGGGGCGCGCGGGGTCATCATCGCCGGGTGCGCGCTGCGGACCGTCGGGTTCGCGCTGTTCGCGCTCGGTGACAGCCTGCCGGTGCTGCTGGCCGCGTCGGTGCTGAGCGGGTTCGCGGGGGCGCTGTTCAACCCGGCCGTGCGGGCGTACGTCTCGCAGGAGTCGGGGGAGCGCAAGGCGGAGGCGTTCGCGCTGTTCAACGTGTTCGCGACGGCCGGGGCGCTGGTCGGGCCGCTGCTGGGGAGCGCGCTGCTGCTGGTGGACTTCCGTACGTCGGCGCTGACGGCCGCCGCGATCTTCGCGGCCCTGACGGTCGCCCAGGCGCTCGTGCTGCCCGCCCGCGAGGTCGCGCCGAGCAAGGGGACCGTCCTCGGGGACTGGCGCGAGGTGCTGGGTCAACGCGCCTTCCTGGCCTTCGCGTTGGCGATGGTCGGCATGTTCACCCTGGAGAACCAGCTGTACCTGCTGCTGCCCGACGGCGCTCGCCGGGCCACCGGCTGGGACGGGGCCGCCGGGATCGTCTTCCTCGTCGGCACCCTCGCCAACCTCGCGCTGCAACTGCGGATCACCGCCGCCCTCAAGGAGCGCGGGAACAGGGCGCGGTGGATCGCCGTCGGGCTCGGCGTGATGGCCCTCGGCTTCCTGCCCCCGGCCGTCGTCGCCGGGGTCTCCGATGGACCAACTGCCCTGCGGGTGCTGCCCGTTCTCGCCGGGACGCTGCTGCTGTACCTCGGCGTGATGGTCGCCCAGCCGTTCGTCATGGAGCTCATCCCCCGGTTCGGCAGGCCCGAGCTGACCGGCACGTACTTCGGGATCTTCTACGTCGTCTCCGGTATCGCGGCGGCCGTCGGCAACGCGGTCGTCGGGTGGGCGATGGACACCGGGGAGCGCGGGGACGCGGCCTGGCTGCCGTGGGTGTGCTGCGCGGCGTTCGGGCTGCTGTCGGCGGCCGGGGTGGCCTGGCTGCACCGGCTGGGCTCACTGCCGTCCGAGGCGCGCGCGGTCGCCGCGACGGGGGTGTGAACCATGTCCAACTTCCTCACGGACAACCCCGCCCTGTACGAGGCCCGCTTCCCCGACGCCGAACGGCTCGCCGGGCGCTGGGCCGAGGACTGCCTGCGCCGGTACGACGCGGGCGCGCGCGTCCTCGACCTGGGCTGCGGCACCGGGCGCGACGCCGCGTACCTGCACGGCACCGGCCGTACCGTCACCGGGGCCGACCTGTCCGAGGCGATGCTCGCGCATGCGCGGGCCGTCCATCCCGGGCCCGCCTACGTCACGGCCGATCTGCACGGATTCGACCTGGGCGAGGGCGAGTTCGACGCCGTGCTCTGCCTGGACAGCGCGCTGCTGTACTGCCACACCGACGAGCAGCTCGACGCCTGTCTGCGGTCGGTGCGGCGGGCGCTCGCGCCGGGTGGGCTGCTGGTCGCGGAGATGCGCAACGGGGCGTATTTCCTGGGCCGGACGGACCTGTTGGACACGCCGGGCGTGAACTCCTTCGTCTGGCAGGGGGTTTCGTACCGGTCGACGACCACGCTCACCGTGGACCGCACGGCTCAGCTGCTGCGCCGGACCCGGGTCTGGGAGACCGAGGACGGTCCGGTCGAACAGCGGTCGGCGTGGCGGCTGTTGTTCCCGCTGGAGCTGCGGCACCGGCTGGCCTCGCACGGGTTCGAGGTGCTGGAGCTGCACGACGGACCCGGTCCGCGTACCGAACCTCCTTGGCGGGAGGGCTTGTTGCCGGGTTCAGCGGCGGATGCCGACCGGCTGCATGTGATCGCTCGTCCCACTACTTCTTCTTGAGGATGTCTGATGCGTTTTTCTTTGGGTCGCCGGGGTCTTCTGGCGGCGGGGGCGGCTTCGCTGGGCGCGCTGGCGGTGAGCGGGTGCGGTGATTCAGGGGGCTCCAAGGGGAGCGCTTCTGACACTCCCGTGCGCGGGGGCCGGCTGCGGGCCGCCTTCGCGGGCGGCGGTGCGAGCGAGAACCTCGACCCGCACCTCGCGAACCTCTTCGGCGACGTCGCCCGCGCCAAGGCGCAGTACGACAAGCTCGCCGACTACGGCCCGAACCTCGCGGCCGTACCCCGGCTCGCGGCGAAGTGGGAGCCGAACAAGACCCTCGACCGGTGGCAAGTGACCCTGCGCGAGGCCACGTTCCACGACGGGAGGCCCGTCACCGCGCAGGACGTGCTCTACAGCTACCGCCGGATCGCCGACCCGGCGAAGGCGTTCCGCGCCAAGGCGTCCCTGGAGCCCATCGACCTCGCCGCGAGCCGGGCGACGGGGACGCGGACGATCGAGTTCGTGCTGAAGCGGCCGACCGCCGAATTCCCCAACGTGCTGGCCGCGTTCGGCGCGTACATCGTGCCCGACAAGGCGACCGACTTCGACAAGAAGCCCGTCGGGTCGGGGCCGTTCAGGTTCGTGTCGTTCGCGCCGGGCCGCTCGGCGGTCTTCCGCCGCAACGACGCCTACTGGGAGGGCGCCCCGCACCTCGACGAGCTGGAGTTCGTCGTCGCGAACGAGGAATCGGCGCGCGTCAACGCCCTGTTGGGCGGCCAGATCGAGTACGCGCACGAGCTGAACCCGACGACCGCACGCGCCCACGAGGGACGCGGTCAGATCGAGATCGTGCGGCTGCGCGGCAGCGCCATGCAGGCGTTCGCGATGAAGACCGACCGGCCGCCGTTCGACGACCCGCGCGTCCGGCAGGCGTTCTTCCTCATCGCCGACCGGCAGGAACTCGTGGACGGCGCGCTGTCGGGCGCGGGCGTCGTCGGCAACGACCTGTTCGGCAAGGGGTACGAGTACTACGCGGCCGATCTCCCCCAGCGCGCCCAGGACTTGGCGAAGGCGCGGGCGCTGCTGAAGGCGGCCGGCGCCTCGGACCTCAAGGTCACGCTGGACACCTCGGAGGTCGCCGCCGGGTTCACGGAGGCCGCCGGGATCTTCCGCGACCAGGCCAAGAAGGCCGGGGTCACGGTCGAGGTGCGGGTCGGCAGCAAGGACTCGTACTGGAGCGACATCCTCGACTCCGGCGTCCTCGCCTGCTACCGCTCGGGCGCGATGCCGATCGAGGCGCACATCTCGCAGCGGCTGCTGACGGACTCGACGACCAACGCGACGCACTGGCGGCACAAAGACTTCGACGCGCTGTACCAGCAGGCGCAGTCGACGTCCGACGCGACCGCGCGTGCCGCCGTGTACGGGCGGATGCAGCGGCGGCTGTACACCGAGGGCGGGTTCCTGGTGTGGGGGTTCGCGGACTGGATCATCGGAACGGGCCGCCAGGTCAAGGGGATCGAGAAGGCGGCTCCCGCCAACACGCTGGGCTGGGCGCGGTTCGACAAGGTGTGGCTCGCGTGAGTTTTCTCGGCTCGTTCGTCGTCCGGCGGCTGCTGCTCGGCGTCGTGCAGACCGTGGCCGTGGTGCTGCTGGTCTTCGCGCTCGCCGAGGCGCTGCCGGGCGACGCGGCGGTCGCCCTCGCGGGCGATCAGCCCGATCCGGCGCGGATCGCCGCGATCCGGGAGGCGATGCACCTCGACCAGCCCGCCGCGGAACGGCTGCTGACCTGGGCGGGCGGTCTGCTGCACGGAGATCTGGGCACGTCCCTGGTCTCCGGGCGGCCGGTCTCCCTGTACCTCTCCGAGGGGTTCGGCCCGACGCTGCTGCTCGCCTCGCTGACGTTGCTGCTGCTGATCCCGGCGGGGTTCGGGCTGGGCGTGCTGATGGCCCGTCACGAAGGCGGCTGGATCGACCGGTTGGCCAGCGGGGTGAGCCTCGGGGTGTACGCCGTACCGGAGTTCGCGCTCGGGGTGCTGCTCGTGACGGTGTTCGCGCTGCGCCTCGACTGGCTGCCGCCGACCGCTGTCGGGTACGGGACCGAACTCCTCGCGCATCCCGCCGTGCTGGTGCTGCCGGTGCTCGTTCTGCTGGCCCGGCCGGTGTGTTCGCTGTCGCGGCTCGTGCGGGCCGGGATGGTCGAGGCGCTGGCCTCGCCGTACGTGGCGCAGGCCCGGCGGTACGGGGTGCCGGAGGCGCGGGTGCGGTATCTGCACGCGCTGCCCAACGCGCTCGCGCCGGCCGTGCAGCAACTGGCGCGCACCGTCGACTGGTTGCTGTGCGGGGTGATCGTCGTGGAGGCGCTGTTCGTGATTCCGGGGCTGGGGACGGTGCTGCTGAACGCCGTGTCCGAGCGGGACGTGCCGGTCGTGCAGGGGCTCGCGGTGGTGTTCGGGGTGCTGACGGTCGTACTGAATCTGGGGGCTGATCTGGTGGCGCATCGGTTCGCACCTCGGGCGGAGGTGGCCGCGTGAAGGGGCGGTTCGGCTTCGGGGAGCGGCAGTTGGGCCTTGCGGGGCGGCGGTTCAGTTTTGAGGGGCGGCGGCGGTTCGTCCTGGGCGTGGTGATCGTCGCGGTGCCGCTGGTGCTGGCGCTGCTCGGGCCGGTGTTCGCGGGTGAACCCGGGCCCCGGGGCACCTCGTTCACACTCGGGGACGGTCACTGGCTGGGCACCGACTTCGTGGGGCGGGACGTCGTCCAGCAGATCCTGCACGGCGGGCGGCCGGTGGTCGTGACGGCGCTCGCGGCGACCGCGCTGGCCTATCTCGTCGCGCTGCCCGTCGGGTTGTGCTGTGCGCTGACGCATCGGCGGTGGCTGGAGGAGCTGTTGATGCGTCCGCTGGACGTACTCCTCGCGGTGCCTTCGCTGTTGCTGATCCTGCTCGTCGCGGCCGTGTTCTCGCCGGGGTCGGTCGGGCTCGCGCTGCTGGTGGCTGCGGTGAACGTGCCGGACGCCGCACGCATCGTCCGGGCCGCCGCCGGGGAGGCCGCGTCGCGCCCGGCCGTCGAGGCGCTGCGGATGCAGGGCGAGGGGTGGTGGCGGATCGCCGTCGGAACCGTCGCGCGCTCAGGCGTACGGACGCTGGCCGCCGACGCGGGGACCCGGCTCACCGGGGTGCTGTACCTGGTGGCCACCGCCGCGTTCCTCGGCGTCGGCGTCGAGCCGGACGCGGCGGACTGGGCGGTGATGGTCGACCGGAACCGCACGGGGCTGTTCGTGCAGCCGTGGGCGGTGGTGGTACCGGCGCTGCTGATCGTGGCGCTGACGACGGGGACGAATCTGCTGTTCGACGCGGCGTTGGGCCGTAAGAAGGGGACAACGGTCTCATGAGTAGTGCGGGTGGGAGCGGCGGGGCTGTTGCGGACGGGGACGGTGGGGCGGCCCGGATTCCGGGCGCGGGCGGCGGAGCCTCGCGAGGGCCGGGCGGAGATGCTGGGCTCGGGCGCGTTCCCGGCGTAGACGGCGGAATCATCCACGCTGCCGACGGCGGCGGAGCCGGACGTCCCCTCAGCGGGCGTAGCAAGGCTGGGCAGGTTCCCGACGGAAGTGGCGGGCTCGCGCGCGTTGCGGCCGGGGGCGGCGGGGCCCAGCGTACGCCGGAGAGAGATGCCGAGCCCCCACGCGTCCCAGCCGGAGACGGTGCCAGCGAGCCCGCCCCGAGTGAGCGCGGCGCCGTCGGGCATGTCGTCGCCGAACTCCGTGATCTCCGCGTCGAGATCGGCGGCCGGGCCATCGTCGACGGGGTCAGTCTCCGTGTGGCCGCCGGGCGCGTCACCGCGCTGGTGGGTGCGTCGGGGAGCGGTAAGACCACGACGGGGCTCGCGCTGCTCGGGGAGTTCCCGGCCGGTGCCGTCGTGACCGGCGAGGTGCGGGCGGCCGAGCGGGTCGGGTACGTGCCTCAGCATCCGGCCGCTGTCCTCAACCCGGCCCGCCGGGTCTCGGCGCTGCTGACGGACATCGCCCGCACCCGGCCCCGCACGGAGCGCCGGGGACTGCTGGCGGGCGCCCTCGCCGACGCCCAGGTCCCCGAACCCCTGCTGCGCCGCTTCCCCCACCAGCTCTCCGGCGGCCAGCAGCAGCGCGTCACCCTCGCGCAGGCCCTCCTGCTCGGCGCCCAGGTCGTCGTGGCGGACGAACCGACCACCGGGCAGGACGCGTTGACGAAGAGCCGGGTGGTGGAGGAGCTCTCCGCGCTGGCCGCGCGCGGCATCGCGGTGGTCCTCCTCAGCCACGACCTGGACGTCGTCCGGGCCCTCGCCGACGAGGTCCACGTCATGCGCGCGGGCCGCGTCGTCGAGTCGGGCCCCGTGGACCGCCTCCGCCTCACCCCGCAGCACCCGTGGACCCGCGAACTCTTCGACGCGGCACGCCCGTTCACGGCACCGGACACGACCCCCGGCGAACAGGTGCTGCACATCGAGAACATGACGGCCCGTCACCGCCGCACCCCGGTCGTCCACATCCCCCGCCTCACCCTGCATCAGGGCGAATGCCTTGCCGTGGTGGGCCGTTCGGGCAGCGGCAAGACGACCCTGGCCCGCGCCCTGGCCGGCCTGCACCGCACGTACGACGGTGAGGTCACCCTCGACGGCACCCCTCTCCCCCGCAGCCTCCGCGACCGGACCCACGCCCAACTCGCGGCCGTGCAGTACGTGTTCCAGGACGCGCGCTCGGCGTTCGACGAGCACCGTACGATCCTGGACCAGGTCTCCCGCACGGCGATCCGCCTGCGCGGCCTGCCCGCACCGGCCGCTCAGGAGGAGGCCCGCGACGCCCTGGCGACCCTCGGTCTCACCGAGTCCCTGTGGACCCGCCTCCCCGCCGCCCTGTCCGGCGGCGAACTCCAACGCGCCGCACTGGCCCGCGCGTTGCTCGCCCGCCCCCGTGTCCTGCTGTGCGACGAGATCACCTCGGCCCTGGACCCGGTGACCCGCCGCACGATCCTCGACACCCTCACCGCGCTCCTGCGCACCCGCCCCGACCTGACGCTCGTCCTGATCACCCACGACCTCGACACGGCCGCCCTCGCCCACCGCATCGCGGTCCTGGACGCGGGCGAACTCGTCGAGGAGGGCCCGGCGGACGAGATCCTGACCCGCCCGGCCCACCCCTTCACGGCCGCCCTGACCCGGACGACGGCCCGGTTGCAGGAGATGTGAGCACCCCTGCCGGGTCACCGGAGTTGAGGATCATCCGCCGGAGCACCTTGACGGCCGTGACGTAGTCGGCGTCGTCGATGCCCTCGTGCAGGCGTGCGCGGACGGCGGGTGCGTGCCGCTTGACCTCCGTACGGGCCTCCTCGCCCGCCTCCGTGATCCACAGCCGGCCGTCGCCGTCGCGGGTGATCCAGCCCTTGGCCAGCAGGGTCTGCGCCTCGGCGGACAGGTCGTCCTCGGGGCGGAGGTAGGTGGTCATGGCCTCCTTCAGCTCCGGGACCGTCCTGCCGTGGCCGTCGGGCGAGAGGTCGTGCGGGGAGAGGTTGCGCAGGATCCAGAACTGCGGCTGGGAGGTGCCGAGTTCGGCCATGTGCGCGCGGATGCGGGCGATGGTCGCCTCGTAGGCGAGGCCGGTCCAGTAGGCGACGGGCTGCGCGGCGAGGTCGGTGTCGGTGAGGTGCTGGGTGGTCATGCCGGGTTCCCCCCTGGGTGTGGTCGGTGCGACACCCAAGACGGTAGAACCTCGACTTAAGTCGAGGTCAAGGGCCGGGTCTGCCCGCACCCGCGAGGTCCCGTTCGAGGTCGTCCAGGGCCTGGCGGGCCGCGCTGATGCGGGCCCGCAGGAGGTCGTTCTCCGCCGCGCCGGGGCCCGAGAACACCGGTTCGAGGGGCTCCCGTGCCGCCTCCCGTTCCGTCTCCCTCGCCGCCTCGCGTTCCATCTCGCGCGCCTCGTCCAACGACGTGATCACCACCCCGATCAGCACGTTGACCAGCACGAACGACGCCAGCAGGACGTACGAGGCGTAGTAGACGAGGCTCCAGCGGGAGATCTCCAGGCCGCTGTGGACCGCGTCCCCGATGCCGTCCAGCGTCATCAGCAGGAAGAGCGTGAGGACGGCCCGCCCGATGGAGCCGTAGTGCTGCGGGTCCTCGCGGCTGAAGAAGACCCAGCCGACCATCGCGTACACGTACAGCAGCAGCGCCCCGACCAGCAGGAAGCTCAGCGTGCCGGGCAGGCTGCGGATCACCGCGACCAGCATGACCCGCAGCTGCGGCAGGAACCGCGCGCTGCGCAGGACCCGGGCGAGGCGCAGCAGGCGCAGGATCGTGGTGTTCTCGCGGACCACCGGGAGGAAGGTCGTGAGGATGACCGCGAGGTCGAAGAGGTTCCAGGGGTCCTTGAAGAAGTCCCGGGGCCGGTCGGCGTGCGCGCCGAGCCGGACGAGGAGTTCGACGGCGAAGACGGCGAGGCAGAGGTGTTCGGCGAACCGTAACCCCGTGTGCCAGCGGGCGACGAGACCGGCGTAGGTCTCCACGCCGAGCAGCGCCGCGTTGAGGAGGATCACCGCGAAGACGGTGAGGGCGAACCACCGGGACTCGGTGACCGCGCGGCAGCGGTCGGCCAGCTCCTGGCGGGCGGGGTTCATCGGCGCCACCTCGATCGCCGGGTCGTGCATGTGCGGCATCCTGCTGTCCTGGCTCCTTCGTCACGCGTGCGAGAGGGCACACCCGGTCAACCCGCCCTGGACGAGAGCGGGTTGAGTGATCACCCCGGGATACTTCTACAGGACAGCTCTTCTACAGGACAGTAGAGAGGTGCCCCCTCGCCGGACCGCACGCCTCACCGGCCCCGCACGGGCCGCCGCCCTCAGCACGCCGCCAGCCTCTTGAGGAAGTCCGTCGGCGGTACGAAGAACATCGTGCCGGTCACCGCCTCGGAGAAGTCCAGGATCGGATCGGGCCCGGTGTCCCGCGTACCGAGGAACATCCGGCGCAGCATGGTCTCCGGGATCTCGGGATCGGCCGCGTAGGCGATGAAGTACGTCCCGAACTCGCCGTGTCCGGGCCGCCCGAACGGCATCGCGGCGCGCAGGATCCGCCGCTCCTCGCCGTCGCCCCCGGTCAGCGTGTTGACGTCGACGTGGGAACCGGGGCGCTCCAGCTCGATGTTGGTCGCCTTGGTCCGCCCGATCACGCCCTCCTGCTCCTCGGTGGCGAGCTTCTCCCACGCCTCGACGTCGTGCAGGTACTTCTGGACGACGGCGTACGACCCGCCCGCGAACGCCGGGTCCTCGGCGCCGACGAGCGCGGTCTCGGCGGCGGTCCGGCCGACCGGGTTCTCCGTGCCGTCCACGAAGCCGAGGAGGTTGCGGGCGTCGAAGTAGGAGAACGCGTGCACCTCGTCCTGGAGGACGGCGACCCCGCGCAGCCGCTTCACGATCTCCGTGGCGAGCGCGAAGCACAGGTCAGGGCGGGTGGCGCGGACGTGGAACAGGAGGTCGCCCGGGGTGGCGACGGCCCGGTGCCGGGGGCCGTCGAGGGGCCGGAACGGGTGCAGGGCGGCGGGGCGCTCGCCGCCCGCGCAGATCCGGTCCCAGCCGTCGGCGCCGATGCCCGCGAGGCACGACAGCTGCCCTTCGGGGTGCCCGAAGCCGATCGACCTGACCAGTCCGGCGAGCCCGGCGAGCAGGTCCCTGGCCACGGGTTCGCCGCCGGGTTCGACGGTGAGTACGAGGAAGACGGCGGCGGAGGCCGGTGTCCCGACGACGGGCTGTGCCCGCTCCTCGGTCGGCCGGTGCTCTGAAGCAGACCAGGACGACGACATGGCTCCCCTCCCTGCGGATCCCTGCCGGATCCGGTGACGCGTGGCTGTGCTGGTGTCCGGGCCCCGGCGCCTTCGGCCGGGCGGACCGCCCCCGTGACCCTGCCCGGCGGACCGGCCCCCGAAGCGCGGTCCCGGAGTGACGGCTTCCACCCTCCGTCCTGGCGTGCCCGGCGCCAACGGCGCCCACGGGTCGCACGGTTGTCCGGACGGCGCCCGCCGGGACAGTGGCCCGGCTCGTTCACTCCGTCCAGTAGTCCCGCTCCGGCAGCCGCACCCACCTGTCCGGCTGTCCCGTGAAGGCCTTCGCGTCGACCGGCCGCAGGCCCGCCCACGCGCAGGCGTACGCCATCGGCTCCAGCGCGTAGAGGTAGCCCATGAGCACCTCGTCGGCGCTCTGCCCGACGTCGGTCCCTCCGCCGGGGTGCAGGTCCCATCCCTCCACCACGCCGTCCCGGACGACGCACCCCTGGTTGCCGCTCTTGGGGTTGGCGTACACCCCGTACGCCCGCGTCCCGGCGGTCAGCCGCTTCATCACGCCGGGCATCTGCGGCCCGTACCCCCACGGCTGGGCGACGACACACCCGCCGGGCACCGTCGTCACGCCGACGGTCAGCAGGCTCTCGTCCATGTCGACGTCGTACGGCGCCTCCAGCAGCTCTTCGAGGTCCTCGGGGTCGACCTCGCCGCCCTCCAGGCGCCGTACGGCCTCGTCGGCGTCGATGCCCGTGACGCAGGTGACGCCCATGCCGTCGTGGTAGAAGTCCCCCAGCGCTGCCAGGAGCCGGGCCGCCTCCTCGGCGGCCGAGCGCTCGGCGTCCGTCAACCCGGGCTGTCCCTCGGGCCGTTCGAAGAGGTCCGGCGTCGGTCCCGCGAGGGCGAGGCGGCCCGGGGACCAGCCGCCGAGCTGGGGCAGCCAGGGGTCGGCTCCGGCGGCGACGAGCGCGCGGGCGTGCTCGTCGTGCCGGGACTCGACCGCCTCCCACAGCGCGGTCCTGCCCTCCCACAGGGCGTCCACATCGGCGACGCGCCCCGCGAGTTCGGCGACGACCTCGGGCGAGCCGGAGACGGCCGCCCGGTGCAGGGGCAGTCCCCCGCTCCACGCCTCGGGGTCAGCGCCCGCGTCGAGCCGGGCGCTGATGTCCCCGTGGTCCGTCCAGTCCCACCCCATGCCCACCCAGTTCCCGCCGGCCATGCCCCGCCCCTCCCTCGTCGATCACCACTGCCCCCACCTTCGCAGACGCCACTGACAACGCCCCCTACTCCCGCAGGAACCCGCCCACGACCTGCGCGAACGCCTCCGGCTCATCCATCCAGGGGAAGTGCCCGGCGCCCTCCAGCACCACCGTCTCCGCCCCCGGCAGCAGCCCCGCGAACTCGCGCACCACCTCCGGCGGAGCCGCCACGTCGACCTCCCCCGCGACCACCAGCACCGGCACCCCGACCCGGCCGAGTGCCTTGCGCGTGCGCGCGGGTTCGTACGCCCCGTCACCGCCGTACGCCGCGAGGATCACCGGATCCAGTGACTCCCCGGTGTGATGCGCACGCGCCCGCGCGTCCCAGCGTCCGTACGAGAACGGCGTGACGGCCTCCCACGCGTCCGCGTCGCCCCGGCCCGCGCAGATCGACGACAGGGCCGCGTACGCCGCCGGGAACCAGGGTTCGGCGTCCCGCAGCCGTGCGACGGACAGCCGTTGCTCGCCGGTGATCTCCAGGCCGACGGCCCTGGTGCTGGGGGTGATGAGCGCGAGCCGGGCGAGCCGCTCCGGGTGCCGTTCGGCGTACAGGGCCGCGAGGTTCGCGCCCGCGCAGTGGGCCAGCAGATTCACCCTTTCGAGACCCAGGTGGACGCGGAGCGCCTCGACGTCGTCGACCATGCGGTCGCAGCGGTACGAGGCGGGGTCGGCCGGGGTGGCCGAGCGGCCGGTGCCCCTGAGGTCGAGGCGGATCAGCCGGTGCCGGTCGGCGAGGCCGCCGAGGCCGGCCAGGTAGGCGGAGTC
>NZ_LIRL01000561.1 GCF_001419795.1 Streptomyces niveiscabiei | reverse complement strand
CCCCCACACCTCCCCCCACATGGACATGGACGAAGATCGCCAGATGACCACTGACACCGGCAAGCCTCCCCCCTCCCGGGGCCGCCCCCGCAGCGAAGCGGTCGAGCAGGCCATCATCGAGGGCACGATGAAGCTCCTCGAGGACGGCGTCTCGCTCGCCGAGTTGTCCATCGAGCGCATCGCCCGCACCGCCGGTGTCGGCAAGGCGGCGATCTACCGCCGCTGGGCGAACAAGGAGGAACTCTTCGTCGACGTGATCCGCGCGACGGAGCCGCGGGACCCCGAACTCCCCGGCACGTCCATGCGGGACGACCTGGTCACCCTGCTGGAGGCCCTGCGCAGACGGGGACTCGCGAACCGTTCCTCGGCGATCCTCTACAGCGTGCACGCGCAGATGAAGAGCAGCCCGAAACTCTGGGCGTTCTACCACAGCGTCGTCATCGAGCCCCGTCGCCTGATGGGCCTCGAAGTCCTGCGCAGGGGCCGGGAGAACGGCGAACTCCGCACCGACCTCGACCTGAACCTGATCAACGACCTGTTCGTCGGCCCGCTGCTGACCCGCTCGATCCTGCGCCCCGACGCTGACCTCCCGGAGGGTTTGGCGGAGGACGTCGTGGACACTCTGCTCGAAGGGCTACGACCCGTCAGCACACCGGAGAAACGACCGGAAAACGGCCCGCACACAGGGACACGTCCCGTCTGACCCCCGGCGGAATTCGGAATGTCCGTATTCCGTCACAGACCCCGCCGCGAGCAGCGGGAACGGAACCCCGGACGCCCCCGCCCTCGTCCAAGTCTCCACACGGCCGTCATGGGACGGCGGGATCGGAGCCGATCATCCCCTAGGGTCATACACACGGGGGACGGACGGTGTGCACGGCAGGCAGTGAGGCGACACGGTATGGCGCAGCAGGCGTACTTGACGGAGACGGCGGACGGCGGGTCGGGGCCCGAACGTCGAGGAGACCGTATCCGGCGCCTGGTGAGCCGCTTCACCTCCGGCTGGCGCGGGGACCGGCGGATCTGGCGGCGGGGGATCGTGCTCGCCGCGTTCGCGGTGTTCATCGCCGGTGTGATGGGGCTGCATTCGCACGTCCCGAACCGGTACGGCAACCTCGGCAGCCTCATCGACACGTTCCTGCCGTGGATCGGCGTGTTCGTGCCGGTGCTGCTGGTGCTGGCGCTGGTCCGCAGGTCGGCGACGGCGCTGCTCGCGACGGTCCTGCCGATCGCCGTGTGGCTGAACCTCTTCGGCGGCCTGGTCATCGACCGTACGGGTGCGGGCGGTGACCTCACGGTCGCGACGCACAACGTGAACGCGGACAACGCGGACCCGGCGGGCACGGCGCGGGACGTCGCCGCGTCCGGGGCGGACGTCCTCGCCCTGGAGGAGCTGAAGGCGTCGGCGGTGCCGACGTACGAGAAGGCGCTGTCAACGACGTACCGCTATCACGCGGTTGAGGGCACGGTCGGGCTCTGGAGCAAGTATCCGATCAGTCAAGTGTCCGCCGTGGACATCAAGTTGGGGTGGACGCGGGCGATGCGGGCGACCGTGCGGACGCCCGAGGGGGAGATCGCCGTCTTCGTCGCCCATCTGCCGTCCGTACGCGTGAAGTTGAAGGCCGGGTTCACGGCCCGGCAGCGGGACAAGAGCGCCGACGCGCTCGGGGAGGCCATCTCCGACGAGCGGTTGCCGCGCAAGATCCTGCTCGGCGACCTCAACGGGACCATGAACGACCGGTCGTTGAACGCGGTGACGTCGCAGATGCGGTCGACGCAGGGGGCGGCGGGGAGCGGGTTCGGGTTCAGCTGGCCGGCGTCGTTCCCGATGGCGCGGATCGACCAGATCATGGTGCAGGGCGTGGAGCCGGTGACGTCGTGGACGCTGCCGCAGACGGGGAGCGATCACCTGCCGGTGGCGGCGCGGGTGGATCTGACCAGGAGCTAGCGGGGCGGGGCGGGGCTTCGCAGGAATAGCGGCGCCGGGGGCTTTGTTTCTTAGGTGAACAAAAGAACGGTACGATGAATGTACCGCTCCCGTGCGCCCCCATACCCTCTGCCGAAAAGGTTGCTCCGCCATGCCCCTCGCC
>NZ_LIRL01000560.1 GCF_001419795.1 Streptomyces niveiscabiei | reverse complement strand
CTCCTACTCCCCCCGCCCCCCGCTCTCCCGGGCCCGTTCGCGCTCGGGTGTCCCCGCCGGGCCCCGGCGGACCGCCCCCGGCGCGTTCCACTCCTGGCGGCGCCGGGCGCGCTGCTTGGCCGCCTCGGAGGACTGGAGCTGGTAGGGGACGGACGTCACCATGATCCCCGGCGTGAAGAGGAGGCGTCCCTTGAGGCGCAGGGCGCTCTGGTTGTGCAGCAGATGCTCGTACCAGTGCCCGACGACGTACTCGGGGATGATCACCGACACCGCGTCGCGCGGCGACTCCCGCCGCAGGCTCTTGACGTACTCGATGACCGGCCGCGTGACCTCCCGGTAGGGCGAGTCGAGGACCTTGAGGGGTACGTCGATCCCGCGCCGTTCCCACTCCTCGCGCNNGGTCGACGTTGACGGTGAGCGCCTCCAGCGAGTCGGACCGCATCAGCTTCGCGAAGGCCAGCGCGCGCAGCGTCGGCCGGTGGATCTTGGAGATGAGCAGCACGGAGTGGACGCGGGAGGGCCGGACGCTGTCGTCGCTGGGCCCCTCGGTCGCCGCGAGCTCCGCCGCGACCCCGTCGTAGTGCTTGCGGATCGCGGTCATCGTCGCGAAGAAGATGACCATCCCGAGCAGCGCGACCCACGCGCCGTGCGTGAACTTCGTGACGAGGACGACGACGAGGACGAGCCCGGTGAAGAACGCGCCGAACGCGTTGATGGCCCGCGAGCGGACCATGTGCCGCCGCTTGGCGGGGTCGGTCTCGGTGGCGAGGTGCCGGTTCCAGTGCCGCACCATGCCGGTCTGGCTCAGCGTGAAGGAGACGAACACGCCGACGATGTACAGCTGGATGAGCCGCGTCGAGTCGGCGCCGTAGATCCACACGAGGAGGATCGCGGCGCCGGCGAGCAGCACGATGCCGTTGGAGAAGGCGAGCCGGTCGCCGCGGGTGTGCAGCTGGCGCGGCAGGTAGCGGTCCTGCGCGAGGATCGACCCGAGCACCGGGAACCCGTTGTAGGCGGTGTTCGCGGCGAGGAACAGCACGAGCGCGGTCGCCGCGGCGAGCACCACGAACAGGAAGCTGCCCTTGCCGAACACGGCCTCGGCGACCTGCGTGATCACCGGGTTCTGGACGTATCCGGACCCGACCTCGACCCCGTTCTTCAGCAGGTCCGTCGCCGGGTTCTCCGCCATCCGTACGTCCGTGACGAGCGCGAGGACGATGATCCCGCAGAACATCGTCACCGCCAGCAGCCCCATCGCGGCGAGCGTGGTGGCCGCGTTCTTCGACTTGGGCTTGCGGAAGGCGGGGACGCCGTTGGAGATCGCCTCGACGCCGGTGAGCGCGGCGCAGCCGGAGGAGAAGGCCCGCAGCAGCAGGAAGACCAGCGCGAACCCGGCGAGCCCCTGGTGCTCGGCCTTGATCTCGTACTGCGCGGTCGGCGCCCGCATGTGGTCGTCCAGGACGAGCCCGCGGAACGCGCCCCACGCGATCATGATGAAGACGCCCGCGACGAACACGTACGTCGGGATCGCGAAGAGCTTCCCGGACTCCTTCACGCCGCGCAGGTTCATCAGCGTCAGCAGGACGATCACCGCGACCGCGCACGCCGTCTTGTGCTCGACGACGAAGGGGATCGCGGAGCCGAGGTTCTCGATGCCGGACGAGATGGACACGGCGACGGTCAGGACGTAGTCGACGAGCAGCGCGCTCGCGACGGTAAGACCCGCCTTGGGGCCGAGGTTGGTGGTCGCCACCTCGTAGTCGCCGCCGCCGCTCGGGTACGCGTGGACGTTCTGCCGGTAGGAGGCGACCACGGTGAACATCAGGACGACCACCGCGACGGCGATCCAGGGAGAGAAGTGGTACGCCGACACGCCCGCGATGGACAGGACCAGCAGCACCTCCCCGGGCGCGTAGGCCACGGAGGACAGCGGGTCGGAGGCGAAGACAGGGAGGGCGATGCGCTTCGGCAGGAGCGTTTCCCCAAGCCGATCACTGCGCAGAGCGCGCCCGATCAGGATCCGTTTGGGCACGTCGGTCAGTTTGGACACAACAGAGAATCGTAAGCCTTCGAACACCCGGGCGCCCACACCCGGAGCCGACCTTCACCGCCCGGCCACACGGAAGGAACCGCTCCGTCGTCCACCCGCGAGGTTGTCGGGGAGAACCGTTACGTTGGAGGTGGGCTGTCGACGGCGGTCCCCGGGTCCCCGGACCGGCGGTCCCCCGGGCATGATGTCTGCCTGGCGGTCGCCATCCGGCCGCGATGCTGTGGCCGAAGAGCCGAGATTTGCCCGAAGAGCCGAGAGAGGAACATGAGAACGACAGCGAAGCAGGTCAGCGGACCTGTGGGGAGCGTGGTGTAAGACCATGCACATCGTCATCATGGGCTGCGGCCGAGTGGGCTCAGCCCTCGCGCAGACCCTGGAGCGGCAGGGGCACACGGTCGCGGTGATCGACCAGGACCCGACCGCCTTCCGGCGCCTGGGTTCCTCCTTCGGCGGTCGCCGGGTCACCGGCATCGGCTTCGACCAGGACACCCTGCGCGAGGCCGGCATCGAGGAGGCGGGCGCCTTCGCGGCCGTCTCCAGCGGCGACAACTCCAACATCATCGCGGCCCGGGTGGCGCGCGAGATGTTCGGCGTGGAGAACGTCGCGGCCAGGATCTACGACCCGCGGCGCGCCGAGGTCTACCAGCGCCTGGGCATCCCGACGGTCGCCACGGTCCGCTGGACCGCCGACCAGATGCTGCGCCGGCTGCTGCCGTCCGGCGCCGAGCCGCTGTGGCGCGATCCCACCGGGGGCGTCCAGCTCGCCGAGGTGCACACGTCGCCGTCGTGGATCGGCCACAAGATCAGCACGCTCCAGGAGGAGACCGGGGTCCGTGTGGCGTTCCTCACCCGGCTGGGCGAGGCGATCCTCCCGACCTCGCAGACGGTCCTCCAGGAAGGCGACCTCGTGCACGTGATGATGCGGACCGACGAGGTCGAGAAGGTCGAGGCGGTCTTCGCCGAGGGCCCCCAGGAAGGCGGTCACCGATGAGGGTCGCCATCGCCGGAGCCGGCGCCGTCGGCCGCTCGATCGCGGGCGAGCTCCTGGAGAACGGCCACGAGGTCCTCCTCGTCGACAAGGCCCCCACGGCCATCTCCGTCGAGCGGGTCCCCCAGGCGGAGTGGCTCCTCGCCGACGCCTGCGAGATCACGTCCCTGGACGAGGCGGCCCTCCAGCGCTGCAACGTCGTCATCGCCGCGACCGGCGACGACAAGGTCAACCTCGTCGTCTCCCTCCTGGCGAAAACGGAGTACGGCGTCCCCCGGGTCGTCGCCCGCGTCAACAACCCCAAGAACGAGTGGCTCTTCAACGAGTCCTGGGGCGTAGACGTGGCGGTCTCCACCCCCCGCCTGATGTCGGCCCTGGTGGAGGAAGCCGTCTCGGTCGGCGACCTGGTCCGCCTCCTCCGCTTCAGCCACGGCGACGCGAACCTCGTCGAACTGACCCTCCCCGAGGAATCAGCCCTGGCCGGCACCCAGGTAGGCGACGTCGAATGGCCCGAGGACACCTCCTTGGTCACCATCATCCGAGGCACCCGAGTCCTCACCCCCACAGCGGAAGACTCCCTGGAACCGGGCGACGAACTCCTGTTCGTAGCAGCCCAGGCAAGGGAGGAACAGCTGGAGGACTTGCTGTCGGTGCGAAGAGAAGAAACGGAAGCGTAGGGAGATGAAAGGGGGGGTCCCACCGCGACGCGGCGGGACCCCCCCTTTTTTAGGGGCGCGGGGAACTGCGCGACAAGCCCCAACGGCGCCGCACCTAAAACGAACCCCGGGGTCGAAGGGGCGGAGCCCCTTCAGGATGGGACGGGTAGGGGCGGCGGGGGCGAAAAACTACTCGGCACCCCGAGCAGCCGCAGCCTTCCGCTCCTCCTCAGCCTTCTCCTCCGCCTCCATCTCCGCGAACACATCGATAGGAGCCGGAGCCTTGGCCAAAAACACCCACGTCAGCCACACGGCCAACAGGAACGGCGGAATCTTCAACGCGATGAGCACCCACCCCAGCTGAGTGGTATCGGCCCACCAGTACAGCGGAAACAGAATCGCGCACTTGGCGAGAAGAATGAGCCCCCAGGCCCAACTGGCCTTGGAGTACGCCTTCTTACGCCCAGGATTCCGAGTCCGCCAGGACAGGTTCTCCTTGAAGACGGGCCCGAGCATGAGCCCGATGAGCGGCACCCCGCACAGCGTGGTGACGATGTACGCGAGGGCCAGCCCCAGCGTGTACAGCATCCCCGGCAGATAGAAGTCCTTGGCGTTGCCGGTCATCATCGCGAAGACGACCCCGAAGGCAACCCCGAACACCCCACTGAACGCGTGCTTGACGGTCCCCTTCCGCACCAGCCGCACCACGACCAGCACGACGGACACGGCAAGCGCGGCGATCGCCGACATGTGCAGGTCCTGATTGACCGTGTAGATCGACACGAACAGCAGCCCGGGCACGACCGTCTCGACCATGCCCCGCACACCACCGAACGCCTCGAACAACGCGGCCTCGGTCACCGCCCGAGCATCCCGCGCCTGCTCTTCTCCGGTCGGCTTGTCGAGCGACGTCACCGGCTACTCCCTACCGAGAGGTCTCAGTTCGTACTTAGGATTGAACAGCACCCGCCGACCTCTGCTCATCGAGATCCGGCCGGAGGCGATCAGCCGCCGCCCCGGCTCTATGCCGACGATGGAGCGCCGCCCCAGCCACACCACGTCCAACGCGGCGGACCCGTCGAACAGTTCCGCCTCCAGCGCCGGAACCCCGGCCCGCGGTCGCAGAGTGACCGTGCGCAACGTACCAGTAACGGTCACTATCTGCCGATCCCGGCAGTCCTCGATCCGCGTACACCCGGCGGTCTCGGCGTCCTCCCGCAGCTCCTCGGACTCGAGGTCCTCCTGCGAGGAGGAGAGCCGGCCGAGCATACGCCGGAACCGGCCCACGGGCTTCTCGGAATGCGGCACAGCACTCATACAAGAAGCGTACCGGCCCCCGCGGACCCCCCACCC
>NZ_LIRL01000056.1 GCF_001419795.1 Streptomyces niveiscabiei | reverse complement strand
CGACGACGTGGTCCAGCTCCTCGCGGGTGATGGGGAAGCCGTGCGCGGCGGTGGCCGCGAGGAGGGCCTCGATCTCGGTCCAGCCGGCCGCGTCGAGGCGCAGCCCGATCCGCTCGGGCTGGTGGCGCAGGTGTTTCGAGAGGTACTTGGACACCTTCACGGTGCGATGGTCGGGGGTCATCCCCTCAGTGTGCGGAGAGAGATGTGGATCACGCACCCAATTTTCGTCCCCAGGTTTGATCCACAACCAACCGTAGTTATCCACAGGGGAGTTGGGGATTCTGTGGATAACTGACGGGTGGAACGCGGCATTTGGGCAACTCGGGCCGCGCGCAGGCTACTTGGCCAACTCCCTCACCCGCGCGGCTCGTAGCGCGCGAACGCCCTCAACACCCTTGGCGACAGCCGCGACAGCAGCCGCGACCCCTTCGCCTCCGGCGTCACCGGCACGACGGCGTCGTTGCGGACGACCGCGCGCACGACCGCGTCGGCGACCTTCTCCGGCGGGTAGTTGCGCCGCCCGTACATCCGCGACGACTTCTCCCGCCGCCGCTCCTGCTCGTCCGCGTCGACGCCCACGAACGTCGCGGTCGAGGTGATGCCCGTGTTGATCAGCCCGGGGCAGATCGCGCTGACGCCGATCCCCTTGCCCGCCAACTCCGCGCGCAGGGACTCGCTCAGCATGAGGACGGCCGCCTTGGACGTGCCGTACGCGGACAGCACGCGCGAGGGCTGGTACGCGGCGGCCGACGCGATGTTCACGATGTGCCCGCCCTGCCCGCGCTCGACCATGTCCCGCCCGAACAGGCGGCAACCATGAATGACGCCCCACAGGTTGACGTCCAGGACGCGCCGCCAGTCCTCGGTGCTCGTGTCGAAGAACGAGCCGGACATGCCGATGCCGGCGTTGTTGACCAGCACGTCGACCACACCGTACGACTGCCGTACCTTGTCGGCGAGTTCCTCCATGGCCTTCTCGTCGGAGACGTCCACGGCCTCGGCCCACGCCTCCCGCGCCCCCACGAGCCGCGCCAACTCGGCCGTACGCGTGGCGCTCTCGGCGTCGCGGTCGACGGCGACCACGCGCGCGCCCGCCTCCGCGAAGGCGAACGCGGTGGCCCGCCCGATGCCGCTGCCCGCGCCGGTGACCAGCACGAGTTGGCCGGCGAACCGCTCGGCGTGCACGCCCGCCGGGGTCGCCGAACGCGCCTGCCCGGCCTCGACGGACGTCACGAACTCGGTGACCCAGGAGGCCACTTGGTCGGATCGCGTGCGCGGGAGCCAGTGCTTGGCGGGGATCGTGCGCCGGGTCAGGCGCGGCGCCCACGTCTCCAACTCGTCGTACAGCCGCGGCGACAGGAACGCGTCGTCGAGCGGCGTGATGAGCTGCACGGGCGTGTGCGCGTAGGCGTCCGCGCGCGGCCGGCTCAGCCGGGCCCGGACGTTGTCCCGGTACAGCCAGGCGCCGTTGGCGGCGTCGGAGGGCAGGGACGCGGTCGGGTACGAGGTGTCGCCGATCTTCTCCGCACGGCGCAGCAGGTCCGGCCAGCGCTTGCCGAGCGGCCCGCGCCAGGCCAGTTCGGGCAGCACGGGGGTGTGCAGCGCGTACACGTACCACGACTTGGCGCCCTGGCCGAGGAGTTGGGCGGCCTGGCGCGGAGTGGGCCTGCGCAGACGGCGGTTGATCCAGTGGCCGAAGTGGTCGAGGGAGGGCCCCGACATCGACGTGAAGGACGCGACGCGGCCCTCCGTGCGCGCGACGGTCACGAACTCCCAGCCCTGCACGGACCCCCAGTCGTGCCCGACCAGGTGCACCGGGCGCCCCGGGCTGATCGCGTCGATCACCGCGAGGAAGTCGTCCGTCAGCTTCTCCAGCGTGAACCCGCCCCGCAGCGGCTTCGGCGCGCTCGAACTCCCGTGCCCGCGCACGTCGTACAGCACCACATGAAACTGCTCCGCGAGGCGGGCCGCGACCGGCGCCCACACCTCCTTCGTGTCCGGGTAGCCGTGCACGAGGACGACGACGGGGTTCCCCAGCTCGCCGAGTTCCGCCACGCACAGCTCGATCCCGCCGGTGGTGATCCGGCGTTCGCGCGCCCCGTCCAGCATCGTCACTTCCCCTCCGCCCACTGCCGCACGTGCGGCAGGTCGTCGTCCAGCCAAAAAGCGCTCTCCGCCGGGTCCTTGGAGTCCGTCACGACGAGGATCTCCTCGAACTTCGCGCCGGTGCCCCGGAATCCGAGATGCGGTTCGACCGCCCACAGGCCCGGCTGCGGGGGATGGTCGGAGAAACGGTACGGCGACCACAGCGGCGACCATCCGTCGCGGTGCCCGTGCAGGGCGTCCGAGGCGAGGCCCTTCAGCGACTGCGCGCCGAACCCGAACAGGTGCGGGGAGAACCGCCGCTGCGTCACCCTGTCGACCTTGTGGGCGATCACACCGAAGGGGTACGCGCGATGCCGGTTGGCGTAACCCTGGAGAGCCATGAGGCGGTCCACGTCCTGGTAGATCTCCCGCAGCGACCTGCGCTCGCGGACCTCCCTCAGGATCAGCTCGCGGTGCGCCTCCAGGTCGGCCATCAGGCGTTCCTGTACGGGGTTGGCGCCGAGCGAGCCCGAGTAGCCGATGTCGGCGGTGTAGCCCTCGTACACGGGCGCGAGGTCCAGGATGAACGGCATCCCGGGCTCCAGGCGGCGGTTGGTCGGGAAGAACTGGAGGGGGACGCGGAAGCCCGTGAACGCCGTGCGGTCGCCGAACCAGGCGAAGGGCAGGTGGAACCAGTCCGTCACCCCGCGCTCGCGCATCCACCGGCGCTGCATGCGCGCGGCCTCGCGTTCGGTGACGCCCGGTGTCAGCCGGGCCGCGACGTCCTGCGCGCACGCGTAGGCGAGCCGCTGGACCTGGCGGAAACCCCGCAGGTCGGCGCGGGAGTCGGGGGTCACTGCGGTTGCCATGGCACCTCGCCGTGCGGTTGCGATACGCGTCCGTAACTTGACCACGCCGAATCTGGCACTTGTTAGAGAAACCGTCAATAGGGCGGGCGGTCCCGCATGGCACGGCTCGCGCGTAGACCTCGTACCTCTCAGGTAGGGGATCCCTTAGCCGTCCCCTACATCTCAGGTACGGGGTGAAGACGGCTCTACGGAGTGACGACCGAGTGTGTGCGGAGTCACTACCTTCGAACCGTGACTGTGATCGCGACCGAAAGCCTGAGCAAGCGGTTCCCGAGGGTGACCGCTCTCGACCGGCTGTCCGTGGACATCGGAGCCGGTGTGACCGGACTGGTCGGTGCCAACGGCGCCGGCAAGTCCACCCTGATCAAGATCCTCCTGGGTCTGTCCCCCGCGAGCGAGGGCCGAGCCGAAGTGCTCGGGCTCGACGTCGCGACCAAGGGCGCCGCCATCCGCGAGCGCGTGGGCTACATGCCGGAGCACGACTGCCTCCCGCCGGACGTCTCGGCGACCGAGTTCGTCGTCCACATGGCCCGCATGTCCGGCCTCCCGCCCACGGCGGCCCGCGAGCGCACGGCGGACACGCTGCGGCACGTCGGGCTGTACGAGGAGCGCTACCGCCCCATCGGCGGTTACTCGACCGGCATGAAGCAGCGCGTCAAGCTCGCCCAGGCCCTCGTCCACGACCCCCGCCTGGTCTTCCTCGACGAGCCGACCAACGGCCTCGACCCGGTCGGGCGCGACGAGATGCTCGGCCTGATCCGCCGCATCCACACCGACTTCGGCATCTCGGTCCTGGTCACCTCCCACCTCCTGGGCGAACTGGAACGCACCTGCGACCACGTCGTCGTCATCGACGGCGGCAAGCTCCTGCGCTCCAGCTCCACCACCGACTTCACCCAGACCACCACCACCCTCGCCGTCGAGGTCACCGACACCGACGAACACCCGGACGGCACCCGCGCCCTGCGCGAGGCGCTCCTCACCCGAGGGGCGGACGTCCAGGACGGCGGCGCGGGCCTCCCCGGCGCCGGCCACCTCCTGCTGCTGACCGCGCAGGGCGAGGAGACGTACGACCTGGTCCGCGACCTCGTCGCCGACCTCGGCCTCGGCCTGGTCCGCATGGAACAGCGCAGACACCACATCTCCGAGGTCTTCACCACCGCCGACGAGCAGAGCGCGCAGAGCAAGGAGGCCGTCCGCCATGGCGGTTGACCACACCGCGGGCGAGACCTCCCGCATCCACGACATCGGCTACCGCGGCTACGACGGCCCCCGCCTCGGCCGCGCCTACGCCCGCCGCTCGCTGTACGCGCAGTCCCTGCGCGGCGCCTACGGCCTCGGCCGCTCGGTGAAGTCCAAGGTCCTGCCGATGCTCCTGTTCGTCGTGATGCTCGTGCCGGCCGCCATCATGGTCGCCGTCGCGGTCGCCACGAAGGCCAAGGAACTCCCCCTGGACTACACGCGGTACGCGATCGTCATGCAGGCCGTCATCAGCCTGTACGTCGCCTCCCAGGCCCCCCAGTCGGTCTCCCGCGACCTGCGCTTCAAGACGGTCCCGCTGTACTTCTCGCGGCCCATCGAGACCGCCGACTACGTCCTCGCGAAGTTCGCCGCGCTCGCCTCCGCCCTGTTCGCGCTGACCGCCGCGCCGCTCCTCGTCCTGTACGTGGGCGCGCTGCTCGCCAAGCTCGACTTCGCCGACCAGACCAAGGGATTCGGACAGGGACTGGTCTCCGTGGCGCTGCTCTCGCTGCTCTTCGCCGGACTCGGCCTGGTCATCGCCGCGATCACCCCCCGGCGCGGCTTCGGCATCGCCGCCGTCATCGCCGTCCTGACCATCACCTACGGCGCGGTCTCCACCCTCCAGGCCATCGCGCACGAGCAGTCCAGCGGCGGCTCCATCCCCTGGATCGGCCTGTTCTCGCCGATCACGCTGATCGACGGGATCCAGACCGCCTTCCTCGGCGCGAGCTCCGCCTTCCCCGGCGGACAGGGCCCCTCCAGCGCCGAAGGCGCGGTCTACGTCCTCGTCACCCTCGGACTCATCGCTGCCTGCTACGGCCTGCTGATCCGCCGCTACCGGAAGGTGGGCCTGTGACCACGCTCTCCCTCGACCACGTCTCCCGCTGGTTCGGCAACGTGGTCGCCGTCAACGACATCACCATGACCATCGGCCCCGGCGTCACCGGCCTCCTCGGCCCCAACGGCGCCGGCAAGTCCACCCTCATCAACATGATGGGCGGCTTCCTCGCCCCCTCCACCGGCACGGTCACCCTCGACGGCGTCCCCGTCTGGCGCAACGAGGACGTCTACAAGCACATCGGCATCGTCCCCGAGCGCGAGGCGATGTACGACTTCCTCACCGGCCGCGAGTTCGTCGTCGCCAACGCCGAACTCCACGGCCTCGGCGCCAAGGCCGCCCAGCGGGCGCTGGCCACCGTCGAGATGGAGTACGCGCAGGACCGCCGTATCCAGACCTACTCCAAGGGCATGCGCCAGCGCGTCAAGATGGCCAGCGCCCTCGTCCACGACCCCTCGCTGCTCCTGCTCGACGAGCCCTTCAACGGCATGGACCCCCGCCAGCGCATGCAGCTCATGGACCTGCTGCGCCGCATGGGCGACGAGGGCCGCACCGTCCTGTTCTCCTCGCACATCCTCGAAGAGGTCGAGCAGCTCGCCCGGCACATCGAGGTCATCGTCGCCGGACGGCACGCCGCGAGCGGCGACTTCCGCCGTATCCGCCGGCTCATGACCGACCGGCCGCACCGCTACCTCGTGCGCTCCAGCGACGACCGGGCGCTCGCCGCCGCGCTCATCGCCGACCCGTCGACCGCCGGCATCGAGGTCGACAAGGCGGAGGGCGCGCTGCTCATCCAGGCCGTCGACTTCGGCCGCTTCACCGCCCTGCTGCCGCGGGTGGCCCGGGACCACGGCATCCGGCTGCTGGCCGTCTCGCCGTCCGACGAGTCCCTCGAATCCGTGTTCTCGTACCTGGTCGCGGCGTAGGAGGCCCTGATGTACGACCCCACTGTCGCCCGGCTCACCTACCGGGCCCTCCTCGGCCGGCGCCGGGCGCTCATCCTCGGCGCGCTGCCGATGCTGCTCATCGTGATCGCCGTCATCGTGCGGGCCCTCGCGGGGGCCGACGACCAGACCGCCGTCGACCTGCTCGGCGGGCTCGCGCTCGCGACGATGGTGCCGATCATCGGCGTCATCGCCGGGACCGGCGCGATCGGGCCCGAGATCGACGACGGGTCCGTGGTGTACCTGCTGTCCAAGCCGATCAAGCGGCCGACGATCATCTCGACGAAGCTCATCGTCGCCATCGCCGTGACCATGGTGTTCTCGGCGCTGCCCACCCTCGTCGCCGGGTTCATCCTCAACGGCAACGGGCAGCAGATCGCCGTCGCGTACACCGTCGCCGCGCTCGTCGCGTCCATCGCCTACGCGGCCGTGTTCCTGTTGCTCGGCACCGTCTCGCGGCATGCCGTCGTCTTCGGGCTCGTCTACGCGCTCGTCTGGGAGGCGCTGTTCGGGTCCCTCGTGCCGGGGGCGCGCACGCTCAGCGTCCAGCAGTGGTCCCTCGCCGTCGCGCACGAGGTGACCGGCGGCGACCTCGTCACCTCCGACGTCGGGCTCGCCACCGGGGTGATCTTCCTCGTCGCCGTCACCGGGCTCGCGACCTGGTACGCGGGACAGAAGCTGCGCACCCTCACGCTCGCCGGGGAGGAGTGAGCCGGGGAGAGCCAAGAGGAGCCTGTGAGGTGCCGGTCGGCCTTGACGGAGGTTTCACCTCCGTCCGGGCACACTGGCGTAAAGGGGACGGGGACAGGAGGGAAGGATGGCGGAGGAACGTTCACGGGAAGCCGGTCGCGGAGACGCCGGCGGCTCCGGGCGGGACGAGATGTGGGACGAGCTCGTGCTCGACGAGGACTTCGTGCGGGGTGCGGAGGCGAGTGAGCCGTCCGCGCGGGCGCGGATGCTGTCCGCGAAGTGGAGCCGCGAGGCGCCCGAGCCGCAGCCCTGGCGCTCCGACGAGCCGCCCGCGGGGTGGTTCTTCAGCAAGGCCCGGCGGAAGCGGTGGCGACGCAAGTAGGGGGCCGGTGGGGTTCCCTGCCGCTCTGCCGGCGATTAAATCAGTGGCGGGCAACTGGCCGGGCGGGCAAAGTAGTTGTGTCCGCATCGCCGGTTTTCGGGCGATGACACATACGGGGAGAGAAGCGAGGCGTATGTCCATGCACGGCAGGACGTCCCGCTTCCATCAGGGCAGTCCGCCGCAGGCTCCGGAGTAGTCGCTCACTCCGTCCGAGCCCGCGTGCGAGGACGCCCGGGGCGGCCACTTCGAGCACGCGAGATCACTCTCGCGTGGGCCGCCCACCCGGAGGATTGGCTGAGTGGTCAGTGGGCGGGTGCGGGTAGTAGGTGGCTGGTCGCGCAGTTCCCCGCGCCCCTAAAAAGTCGGACCAGCTAGTCGGCATGGGTATGCACCCGCACCCGATAGCCGGTCCGCACCCCGTTTTTCAGGGGCGCGGGGAACTGCGCGACCAGCCCACCACCACCCGCACTCGGCAACCGCGCAGAGCCCACCCCCGCAATCCCCGTCCTCACCCCAACAACCGCTCCACCACCACCGCGATCCCATCCTCCTCGTTGGACGCCGTCACCTCGTCCGCCACCGCCTTCAGCTCCTCGTGGGCGTTGGCCATGGCTACGCCCCGGGAGGCCCAGGCGAACATGGGGAGGTCGTTCGGCATGTCGCCGAAGGCGATCGTGTGGGCCGACTTGAGCCCGAGGCGTCGCGCCGCGAGGGAGAGGCCCGTGGCCTTGGAGAGGCCCAGCGGCAACAGCTCCACTATCCCCGCACCGGCCATCGCGACCGTGACGAAACCGCCCGCGGCCACCCGCGCCGCCTCGGCCAACTCGTCGTCGCCCAGCGTCGGATGCTGGATGTAGATCTTGTTCAGCGGCGCGGCCCACAACTCGGCGGCATCCGTCAGCGGCGTCGCCGGCAGGTTCCCCAGGCTCGCGTACCCCGGCCCGACCAGCACCTCCCCGTCCAGCCCGTCGCGGCTGGCCGCGAGGTACAGCGGCCCCACCTCCGCCTCGATCTTCGCGAGCGCGACCCCCGCGAGCTGCCGGTCCAACGTCACGGACGTCAGCAGCCGGTGCGCGCCGGCGTCGTACACCTGAGCACCCTGCCCGCAGACGGCGAGCCCGGTGTAGCCGAGGGCGTCGAGGATGTGCCGGGTCCAGGGAACCCCCCGCCCGGTGACGACGATGTGGGTCGCCCCGGCGGAGGTCGCGGCGGCGAGGGCGTCGCGCGTACGGGACGACACGGACTCGTCGGACCGCAGCAGCGTCCCGTCGAGATCGGTGGCGATCAGCTTGTACGGAAATCCCCCCGCACCGTCACCCGCGCCACCACTTGCACCACCACCCACATCCCCGCTCACGCCACCGCTCACTTCACCGGCCCCGTTCACAGCACCCACTCAAGTCACCCTCACTCGGATCGACCCCCACCGGACACCCCGCCCACAGCACAGGGGACGCCCCAAAAAAGGACGCCCCCTCGAAGCCGGACCAGCTCAAGAACCCGTCGGCTCCAGCACCTCGCGCCCGCCCAGGAACGGCCGCAGCACCTCCGGCACCCGAACCGACCCGTCCGCCTGCTGATGGTTCTCCAGGATCGCGACGATCGTCCGGGGAACGGCGCACAGCGTGCCGTTCAGCGTCGCCAGCGGACGCACCGTCTTGCCCTCCCGGTACCGGATGGACAGCCGCCGCGACTGGAACTCGGTGCAGTCGGACGTGGACGTCAGCTCGCGGTACTTCCCCTGCGTGGGAATCCACGCCTCGCAGTCGAACTTCCGCGCGGCGGACGACCCGAGGTCACCGGTGGCGACGTCGATGACCCGGAACGGCAGCTCCAGCGAGGTCAGCCACTGCTTCTCCCACTCCAGCAGCCGCCGGTGCTCCGCCTCGGAGTCCTCGGGCGCGACGTAGGAGAACATCTCGACCTTGTCGAACTGGTGGACCCGGAAGATCCCCTTCGTGTCCTTGCCGTGCGACCCGGCCTCGCGCCGGAAGCAGGGCGAGAACCCGGCGTACCGCAGCGGAAGGCGTTCCGCGTCGAGGATCTCGTCCATGTGGTACGCGGCGAGCGCGACCTCGGACGTGCCGACGAGGTACAGGTCGTCCTTGTCGAGGTGGTAGACGTCCTGCGCGGCCTGTCCGAGGAACCCGGTCCCGGCCATCGACTGCGGACGCACCAGCGCCGGCGTCAGCATCGGCGTGAACCCGGCGGCCGTGGCCTGCGAGATCGCCGCGTTGACGAGCGCGAGCTCCAGCAGCGCGCCGACCCCGGTGAGGAAGTAGAAGCGCGAGCCGGAGACCTTGGCCCCCCGCTCGACGTCGATCGCGCCGAGCAGCTGGCCCAGCTCCAGGTGGTCCTTGGGCTCGAACCCCTCGGCGGAGAAGTCGCGGATCTCCCCGTGCGTCTCCAGCGTGACGAAGTCCTCCTCGCCGCCGACGGGTACGTCGGGGTGGACGAGGTTGCCGAGCCGGAGCAGCAGCTCATGCGTCTCGGTGTCCGCTGCGTCGCGCTCGGCGTCGGCGGCCTTGACGTCGGCCTTGAGCTGCTCGGCCTTCTTCAGCAGCTCCGCCTTCTCGTCCCCGGCGGCCTTGGGGATCAGCTTGCCGAGCTGCTTCTGCTCGGCACGGAGTTCGTCGAAGCGGACGCCGGACGACCTGCGCCGCTCGTCGGCGGACAGGAGGGAGTCGACGAGCGCGACGTCCTCTCCACGGGCGCGCTGCGACGCGCGCACACGGTCGGGGTCCTCACGGAGCAGGCGAAGGTCAATCACAGGCCCAAGGCTACCGGTGTGGACCGAGGGCCCACGACCGACTATTCCCCTCACTCCAAAAAGCCGGTTACGACCCGTTATGAACGAATTGCCGAACGTGTCAAGGTAATCCGTCCCGCTCCCTGGGACGGGGCATCATCGAGGCCCGAAGTTGACCCGACTGCCTTGTGGAAAAAGGGACTTGGGGACCGGTTGTCCACAGTGATCCACACCCTGGGGAAAGTTATCCACAGGGTGTGCGAAAGATCTGTGGACATCGGGAACGATCTTTCTCGCGCGCGGCCCCGAGTCGGGAATTTCTGTCCTAAACGCGCCTCGTATCCACTTTCGAGTGGAAACGCGTCGCTCCAAAGGATTGCGCGCAGGAAACAAGTGGACGAAGGGTGACCCACCCACCGGTGGACAAGCCGAGGGCCGGGGTGCCGATTTGTCGACTGAGTACCACCGCGCAGTCGACTTATCCCCAGGTCGAGAAGGTCGCCTGTGGATAACTCCTGTGGATAACTACGCGGTACGCCTGTACTACCGGAAGCGCCCGTCCTGGCACCGCGCCACCCACTCCGACGCCGCCACGAACTCCGCGTCCGACGTCCCCGGGAACGGCACCGCCACATCCCCCGCGCCGGTGACGTCCGCGCGCGGGTACGAGCCGAGGAACCGCACCTCGCGGCAGATCCGCTTCAGCCCCATCAGCGCCTCCGCGACCCGCCGGTCGTTGATGTGCCCCTCGGCGTCGACGCAGAAGCAGTAGTTGCCGATCCCCGCCCCGGTCGGCCGGGACTGGAGCAGCATGAGGTTGATGCCCCGCGTCGCGAACTCGCCCAGCAGATCGCGCAGCCCGCCGGGGTGGTCGTCGCTCTGCCACAGCACGACGGAGGTCTTGTCGGCGCCGGTCGGCGCGGCGGGCCGGGCCGGACGCCCCACGAGGACGAACCGGGTCTGCGCGTTCTCCGCGTCGTGGATGCCGGTCTCCAGGGCCTCGAGTCCGTACCGCGCGGCGGCGAACTCGCCGGCGAAGGCGGCGTCGTACCGGCCCTCCTGGACCAGGCGGGCGGCGTCCGCGTTCGAGGCGGCGGACTCCCAGAGCGCGTCGGGGAGGTGCTTCTTCAGCCAGTTGCGGACCTGCGGCTGGGCCGCCGGGTGCGCGGAGACCGTCTTGATCTCGGAGAGCTTCGTACCCGGCCGTACCAGCAGCGCGAAGGTGATCGACAGCAGCACCTCGCGGTAGATCATCAGCGGGGTGCCCGCGACCAGTTCGTCGAGGGTGGTGGTGATCCCGCCCTCGACGGAGTTCTCGATCGGCACGAACGCGGCCTCGGCCTCGCCGACCCGCACCGCGTCCAGCGCGGACTGCACGGACACGTACGGAACCAGTTGCCGGGTGGCCGTTTCGGGCAACGTCCGCAGAGCGACCTCCGTGAAGGTGCCCTCGGGACCGAGATACGCATAGCTGGCAGGCATGGGATCACCCTAATGGCCCTTGTGGAACGCGGCCTACGCATCTCACGGTCGAGTGAACCTGCGTGACCTCAGGCGCGCGCCCCTTACCCCTCCAGCAGCGACTGCCCCACGTACCCGCCCTCCTCGGCCCCGCCCGGCACCGCGTACAGCCCGCTCGACTCGTGCCGGATGTACTTCGACAGCGCGTCCCCCCGGTCCAGCTTCCGCTGCACGGTGACGAACCCCCGCAGCGGATCGGCCTGCCAGCAGATGAAGAGGAGCCCCGCGTCGGGTGTCCCGTCCGGGTCGATCCCGTCGTGGAAGGAGAACGGCCGCCGCAGCATCGCCGCACCCCCGTTCTGGTCCGGCCGGGAGATCCGCGCGTGCGCGTTGATCGGCACCACCAGATCCCCCTTCGCGTCCACCTTCTCCAGATCCATCGCGGTCGTCTCCGACCCCCCGGACAGCGCCGCGCCGTCCGCCTTCCGCCGCCCGATGACCTGCTCCTGCGCCGCGACGGTCAGCTTCTCCCAGTCGTCGAGGAGCATCCGGATGCGGCGGACGACGGCGTAGGACCCGTTCGCCATCCACACCGGGTGCTCCGACGACGAGCCGGACGACGAGCCGGATGCCGGTACGAAGATCCGCTGATCGAAGTCCGGCTCGGTCGGCTTCGGATTGCGCGTCCCGTCCATCTGCCCCATGAGATTCCGCGCGGTCATGGGGTGCGCGGTCGCCCCCGGCGACCGGTTGAACCCGTTCATCTGCCAGCGGACCTTCGCGGCGCTCCCCGCGTCCTTCTGGATCGCGCGCAGGGCATGGAAGGCGACGAGCGCGTCGTTGGCCCCGATCTGCACCCACAGATCCCCGTCGCTGCGGGCCTTGTCGAGCCGGTCGGAGGAGAAACTCGGCAACGGGTCGAGCGCCACGGGCCGCTGCTTCTCCAGCCCGGCCTTCGCGAAGAAGCTGTGCCCGAACCCGAAGGTGATGGTCAGCGCGGAGGGCCCGGCATCCATGGCGATCCCGGTGTCCCCCGGCCCCGCCGCCTCCCCGGCCATCAGCCGCTCGGCCGTCCGCGACCACCGCCGCATCAGCGCGACGGCCTGCGCCCGCCCCGCCCCGGCCGCCAGGTCGAACGCGAGGACATGCCCCTTCGCCTGGAGCCCCTGAAGGATCCCGGGCTGATGTTTCACGTGAAACGCGACCTCGTCCGCCCCCACGGACGTCAACGGCGTCGCCTCGCCGGGCGCGGCGGCGTACGCGGCACCCGCGCCGCCCGCCGCGCCGAGCACCAGCCCGGCCGCACCGGCCGTACCGAGCAGCGCCCGGCGTGACAGTCCCTCCTGCGTCGGTGTTTCCGAGGTCGTACGGGGCTCCGAAAGGGTCACGGTTCAGCCGATCTGCGCGTTCTTGGAGACGGTCGTCTGGTCGATGTCGGAGGTCCGGACGGTGACGGCGATCTTCCACTCGCCGGCCACCGGGATCTGTACTCCGTTCGCCGCCCAGTGACCGGTGGTGATGTGGTCGGGGGTGACGGGCAGGGGCCCGATCTTCTGGGATTCGAGCGTGAAGGCGACCTTCAGCTCGGGGACGTCGAAGGGCTGCCCGTTCGCGTCGGTGAGGTAGATGTGCAGCTCGTTGGCCCCGGTCCCGGCGGGGTCCATGTCCACGCTGACGACACCCTTGCCCTTGGCTCCGCCGGTGTCGAAGCTCATGTCCAGCGTCAGCGCGCCCCCGGTGCCGTCCGAGGCGGCGCTCGACGACACGGAGTTCGCGGCCTTGGCCTCCAGTTCGGTACGGCCGGGCTCGGTGGACGTGAGGATCGTCGTCACGGCGAGGAGGACGACGGCGACCCCGGCCTCGGCGAGGACGGAACGCCTGAGCCCGGACCGGTTGGTGTCGCCGTCCCGCAGCTTCTTCTGCCGGGCGGTGTCCACGGCGGCCTGCTGGCGGGCGAGTTGAGCGGCACGCTTGCTGTCTTCACCCGGGGCGCCTGCCGTGGTGACGGTCGCTTTGACCTCTGCCTTGTCGTCTTCCTCGGCTTCGGTAGTGGTCGTCTCTTCAGAACGCGTCGAAGCCTGGGTCGCCAGCCGCCCGGTCCACCGCCGGGAGACCGACGCGATCCCCACCAGCACGACCACCAGCCCGATCTTCACCAGCAGCAGTTGCCCGTACGACGTCTCCGTGAACGCCGACCACGAACCGAGCTGCCGCCAGGACTGGTAGATCCCGGTGGCGACCAGCGCCAGCACACTCCCGAACGCGATCTGCGAGAACCGCCGCACGGCGACCGCGTCCACGGGCTGCTCGGCGGGCCCCCGGTACAAGGCGACCAGCAGCGTCACGAGCCCTCCGAGCCACAGCGCCACCGCGAGCAGGTGCACGATGTCGACCGGCATGGCGATCCCCGCCTGCAACCCCGTCGACGCATGCTCGGCCAACGCCCAGCTGGCAGCCAGCCCGGCGGCGACGACCGTCCCGCCGACCGCCAGCCCGAACCGCAGATCCCGCTTCTCCTCGTCGTCCCGCTTGTCGTACGCCCCGAAGAGCACGGCGATGAACAGCGCGGCAGCGGCGAGCAGCAGCAGCCGCGACACCAGCGCGGCCCCCGCCTTCGTCTGGAGGACGTCCCCCAGCAGCGAGAGGTCGAAGATGTCCCCGACCTTCCCGGACCCGGTGTACGCCCCGCGCACGAGCAGCAGGAACAGCGTCGACGCGGTGAGCGTCAGCCACCCCCCGACGACGAGCCGCTGCACGGCCCGTACGGAACTCCCCCGCGACCAGCAGGCCAGCACGAAGGCCGCGCCGCCGACGAGGACGATGAACCCGGCGTACGAGAAGTACCGCCCGGTGTCGTAGAGCGCCCCCACGACCCCGCCCCCGGCGGCCTGCACGGACGCCGAGACGCTGGTCTTGGAGGGCGCCCCGATGGAGAACGTGTACGCCCCGGCGACGGGATGGCTGTCCTCGGAGACGATCTGGTACGTGACCGTGTACGTCCCGTCGGGCAGCCCGCTGCGCAGCGGCACGGCGTAGGTCGTGCCGCCCGTGTTGTTCGCGGCCCCCGCGTCGACCCGGTTCCCCTTGGGGTCCAGGACGCGCACGGAGTCCTTGTTGGTGGCGATCTTCTCGGAGAACGTGAGCGTCACCTGCGTGGGGGCCTGCGCGACCACCGACCCCTGCGTGGGATCGCTGCCGGTGAGCGCGGCATGCGCGGACGCGGGCGCGGCACCGGCGAGGAGCGCTCCGGTGACGGCCAGGAACAGCAGCACCCAGGTGCGCACGCGCGAGGCGGTGGCCGACGGCATGTGTTTCCCTCCCTCAGTTCCCGGTCTTCGGGACGTACGTCGCCGACTCCACCGGAATCTCGACCTTCATGGCCTTGGACTCGGCGAAGTGCAGGGTCACGGTCACTTTCTCGCCCTGCTTCGGCAGTCGCCCCAGCTTCTCGAACATCAGATGGTTGCCGCCGCTCTTGAACACGAGTTGACCGTGTGCGGGCACATCGAGGGAGGTGACCTCGGACATCGACCCGCCGCTGGTCTCGTGCAGGGTGACGGGCCCGGCGTCGCTGGTCACGGACGTCAGCTCGTCCTTCGTACCGCCCTTGTTGCTGATGGTCAGGAACCCGGCGGCCATCTCGGAGACGGGCTGCGGGATGTAGGCGGCGCCGACGGACAGGGCGGGGGCGCTGTCGTCGGAGGACCCGCACCCGGCGAGCAGCAGCACCGCCCCGATCCCCAGGGCGGCGAGCCTCACGGCTTGGCTCCCCGCATCAGCTTGGGCAGGTCCTTGATGTAGTCGTCGACGGTCGCCGACTCCGTGTAGAGGACGTAGCCCCCGTCGGTCTTCGGCGAGAACGCGACGACCTGCGTGCCGTGCGTGGAGACCATCTTGCCGTTCTTGTCCTTGTGCGGCGGCTCGATGGTGATGCCGACGGTGCGGGCGGCGGCCTGGATCGTTGTGAAATCGCCGGTCAGGCCGACGACCTGCGGGTCGATGCCCTTGAGCCAGGAGGCGAGCGCGGCCGGGGTGTCCCGCTCGGGGTCGGTCGTCACGAACACGACCCGCAGCTCGTCCTGCTGCGCCTTCGGCAGCTTCGACTTGGCGACGGCGATGTTGTTCATGGTCAGCGGGCACACGTCGGGGCAGTGCGTGTACCCGAAGTACAGCAGCGTCGGCTTGCCCTTGGTCGCGGCCCGCAGGTCGTACTTCTTGCCGGCCGCGTCCGTCAGCACCAGGTTCGGCTTGGCGAAGGGCTGGTCCAGCACGATCGCGGCCTGCTCGCTGGTGTTGCCGCCCTCGTCGACGACCGAGGCGACCGAGGCGGAGTCGCCGTCGCCGCTCCCGCAGGCGGACAGGGTGAGCACGGCGGCGGCGAGCAGGGCGGCCGTGGCGTACGTCTTCTTGCGCATAGAGAAATGTCCCAGATGTTCGGAAGGAGGCGGGACGCGCGCCGTTGCCTCCGGCGCGCGTCCGCGCGGATCAGGCTTCGGGCGCGGCGGTACGACGACGTCCCGCGAGCACGCCGTACGCCACTCCGGCGATCCCGACGACGATGCCGACGACACCGAGGACCCGGGCCGTCGTGTCGGTGCTGTCCTTGTCGGAGGACGACGCGGAGGCGGCCGTCGTGTTCGCGGCGGCGGCCTCGGTGGCGCCGCCGCCGTGGTGCCCGTCGCCGGACGCGGCGGCCAGGGCCAGGGTCGGGGCCGGGAACTCGGGCTCCTCGGCACCGGCCGCCTGGACCTCGATCCAGCGCACGACCTCCTTGTTGGAGTACGTCTGGAGCGCCTTGAAGACCAGCGAGTCGGCGTCCTCGGGCAGCGCGCCCACCGACACCGGGAACTGCTGGATGAAGCCGGGCTCGATGCCCTTGCCGGACGCCGTCCAGGTGACCTTCGTGACGGCCTCGGTGATCTGCTTGCCGTGCATGGTCAGCGGCTTGGCGAGCTTGCCCTTGGTGACGACGACGTTCCAGCCCTCCACCGGCTGCGGCATCACGGACGCGAGCGGGTGGTCGGCAGGGAAGGCGACCTCCAGCTTCACCGTCGAGGCGTTGTCGCGCTCGTTGGGGACACGGAAGTCGACGACCGCGTACCCGCCCTTGGCGGCGGTGCCCTCCGGGACGACGGTGACGTGCGCGAAGGCGGGGGAGGACAGCGCGAGGACGGCGGTCCCGGCGACGGCGGAAGCGGCGAGGAGACGACGGGTGTTCATGGCACTCCACGGTGAGTGAGGTCGGGTGAGGGCGCACGCGAGCGTGCGTATGCCGCACGACGCCGGCCACTCCCCTGGGAGGCGGTCCGTCGTGTCAGGCGGCGAGAGCGAGGCGGGCGCGCGCCGGTGGGCCTCGCCGTACGACCGTGTGCTGAAGCTCCGTCCACCGCGGCCCGGGCGGTGCGACCCGGTCCGCGCGGGGGGCGCGCGGCCCCTTGCCGGGTACGCCGGGCAGCCCCGCGAGCAGCGCGCGCACCAGCGTGAGCGCCCCGCGCAGGGACCGTACGAGCGCCCCCTCGGCGACGCCGCGCACGGACAGGTCGATCAGCCGCAGCAGCGCGCTGTCCCCGCGCCGCAGGAGCCAGCCGGCGGCGACGGCCGCGAGGACATGGCCGAGCAGCATCGGCAGGGACGGCAGCAACTCGGGTCCGCCGGTGGACACGGGGTGCGCGGCGGCGTCGTACACCCGCGCCTCGGTGAGGACGCGGTACGCGTGCTCCGGGCTGATCGCGGCGACCGTCGTACCGCACAGCAGGCGCGCGGCCTGGGCGACGAGGTGGGCGTCGGCGGTGGAGCCCATGCCCGGCATGGGCGGCATGCTCGCCGTCGAGGCGCCGCCGGAGGTGTGCTGGCCGAGGCCGAACACCATGTGCAGCGCGGTCTGTCCGGCCGCGAGGAGCGCCACGATCCCCGGCAGCGAGCGTTCCCGCCCGCACAGCGGGGCGACCAGCGCGCACATCACCAGGAACCCCGCCCCCAGCGTCCACACCGGGATCGTCGCGCAGGACGCGAGCGCGTGCCCGACGGCGGCCAGCACGACGCAGACCGCGGCGAACACCGCGGCCCGTATCAGCCGGAGGGGGACAGTCATGGCGGGCTCATCATCGCACTGGCTCCGCCGACGGCGGACGGCAGGGCCGCAAGTGGCGACTGAGGTGCGCATACACCCGCCACGGCCCCGCGCGCATCCGCCACATGGGCGGGATCACGCGCACATCGCGCTTACATCAGCCTTCTGGGGGCAATAGGTATCGGTATGTCGAGCCGCGACCAGAGCCGCGACCAGGAGGCTGGAACATGAGCATCTGGTGGTCACTGCATCTGCGGCGCGACGCCGCGAGCGTGCCGCTCGCGCGGCGTCTGCTGCTCGGCACGATGGAGACGGCCGGTGTCGATCCCGACGTCTGCTACGACCTCTCCGTCGCGTTGAGCGAGGCCTGTGCGAACGCCGTGGAGCACGGCGGGGGGACCACGTCCGAGGCGTTCCGCGTCACCGCGTACCTCGACGGCGAGAAGTGCCGTATCGAGGTCACCGACTCCGGGCCCGGGTTCGCGCACACCGGGAGAACGCCGAGAGTCTCCGCCGCCGACGCGGAGGCGGGCCGCGGGCTCTTCCTCATCCAGCAGCTCGCCGACCACGTCCACATCGGCAACAAGCCCGGCATCGGCGGCGCCGTCGTCAGCTTCGACAAGATCCTCAAGTGGCGCGAGGACGCTCCGCTGGTCGCCGTGTGACACCGGGCTCCGGTTCCGTTCGTCCAGGTCCGCGTCGCACTCCTCCGACGCGGCGACGCGGACCTGCCCCCTGCGGCCTCAGCCCTTGAGCGACCCCATCCAGGCCTCCACTTCATCCCCCTGCCGGGGAAGACCGTCGGACATGTTCCGGTTGCCCTCCTCCGTCACCAGGATGTCGTCCTCGATCCGCACCCCGATGCCCCGGTACTCCTCGGGCACCGTCAGGTCGTCGGCCTGGAAGTACAGCCCGGGTTCGACGGTCAGCACCATCCCCGCCTCCAGCGTCCCGTCCACGTACGACTCCACCCGGGCCGCGGCGCAGTCGTGGACGTCCATGCCGAGCATGTGCCCGGTCCCGTGTAGAGTCCACCGGCGCTGGAGCCCCAGCTCCAGCACCCGCTCCACGGGCCCCTCGACCAGCCCCCACTCGACGAGCCGCTCGGCCAGCACCCGCTGGGCGGCGTCGTGGAAGTCCCGGTACTTCGCGCCGGGGCGCACCGCCGCGATCCCGGCCTCCTGCGCGTCGTACACGGCGTCGTACACGCGCCGCTGCACCTCGCTGAACCGCCCGTTGACGGGGAGGGTCCGCGTCACGTCGGCGGTGTAGTACGTGTGGGTCTCGACCCCGGCGTCGAGCAGCAGCAGGTCACCGGCCCGCACGGGCCCGTCGTTGCGCACCCAGTGCAGCGTGCACGCATGCGCGCCCGCAGCCGCGATCGTGCCGTACCCGACGTCGTTCCCCTCGACCCGGGCCCGCAGGAAGAACGTCCCCTCGATGTACCGCTCGGACGTCGCCTCGGCCTTGTCGAGGACCCGCACGACGTCCTCGAACCCGCGCACGGTCGAGTCGACGGCCTTCTGGAGTTCCCCGACCTCGAACGCGTCCTTGACGAGCCGCGCCTCGGAGAGGAAGACCCTCAGCTCCTCGTCCCGCTCGGCGGTGACCTTGTCGTGGAGGGCGGCCTCGATGCCGGAGTCGTAGCCGCGGACGACGCGGACGGGGCCGGTCGCCTCGCGGAGCGTGTCCGCGAGCTTGCGGACGTCGGACACGGGGAGCCCGTACACCTGCTCGGCCTCGGTGAGGGAGTGCCGTCGCCCGACCCACAGCTCGCCCTGCCCGGAGAGCCAGAACTCGCCGTTCTCGCGGTCGGAGCGGGGGAGGAGGTAGAGGGTCGCGGTGTGGCCCCCGGCGGCGACGGGCTCCAGGACGAGGACGCCGTCCTCGGTCTGGTTGCCGGTCAGGTACGCGTACTCGACGGACGCGCGGAACGGGTAGTCCGTGTCGTTGGACCGCACCTTGAGGTTCCCGGCGGGGACGACGATCCGCTCGCCGGGGAAGCGCTCGGACAGCGCGGCCCGCCGGGCGGCCGTCTCCGCGGCCTGCGGGATCGCGGCGAGGTCACGCAGCTCGGTGTCGGCCCACCCGGACTTCATGTTCTCGGCGAGTTCGTCCGAGACCCCGGGATACAGCCCGTTCTTGCGCTGCTTGATCGGCTCCTCAGGCTCGCCTTCCGGGGTGAGCTCGTCAGCCACGGTCTTCCTCCTCCATACGGCACGGACCGTCCCACGGCATCGGGACTGCCCCCATCGTACGGATGTGCGGAATCCGGCAAACCCCCCTATAGAGCCATCCTCCTCCGTCCCCCCGCAGAGCTACCGGTACTACTCGAACCGCGCCGCCAGCAGCACGACGTCCTCCGCGCCGCCCTCCTCGTCCGGCACCATCGCCCGCAGCACGTGGTCCGCGACGGCCCCGGGGTCGCCCCGCAGCGCCCTCGGCACCCCGGCGGCAGCCGTGTGCAGGCGCGTGAACGCGCGGTCCACGGGATCGCCGGTACGCCGCAGCAGCCCGTCCGTGTACAGCAGAACCGTCTCTCCCGGTTCCGCCTCCAGCTCGACGCTCGGCGCCTCCCAGCAGGACAGCATGCCGAGCGGCGCGGACACCGACGTCTCGACGAACTCCGTACGCCGGTCCCCGACCAGCAGCGGCGGGCAGTGCCCGGCCCCGGCGAGGGTGACCTTCCGCAGGGCGGGCTCGCAGTAGGCGAACAGCGCGGTGGCCGAGCGGGCGGGTTCGGTGAGCCGCAGGAGGAGTTCGAGGTCGGAAAGCACGGCGACGGGGTCCTCGCCCTCCATCACGGCGTACGCGCGCAGGGAGGCCCGCAGCCGGCCCATCGCGGCGACGGCGCTGGGCCCCGCGCCGGTGACGGACCCGACGGACAGCCCGAGCGCGGCGTCCGGCAACGGCAGCGCGTCGTACCAGTCCCCGCCGCCCCGCGCCCCACGCCGGTGCCGCACGGCGAGCTGCACGCCCGCGACCCGCGGCAACCGCGACGGCAACAACTCCTCGGCGATCGTCGCCACACACGCGCGCGTGCTCTCGACCTCCAGCAACCGCCCCACATGCGCCGCCACGAACCGCGTGTACAGCCCGACGAGATGCCGCCGCCGCTCGTCGGGAGCCCCGGCCTCCTCATACAGCCACACGACAGCACCGCAGAACCCGGGCCGCGCCACGGGGTCGGGAGTGTCGGCGGCACCGCGAACACCGGGCACACGGGCCCCTCCGGGGGCGCCGGGGAGGCTGGGGGCGCCGGAGCCGCGAGGAACACCGGGGAGGCCGGGAGCAGCGGAGCCGCAAACAGCGCCGGAACCGCCGGACCCGCCGGGGACACGGGAGTTGCCGGGCACGCCTCGCCCGCCGGAGACGCCGGAGGCCTGGGAGTTGCCGGGAACGCCGGAGATGACGGCCCCGTCCAGCCCCTCAGCCCCGCTGAGCCCGCAACCCGCAC
>NZ_LIRL01000559.1 GCF_001419795.1 Streptomyces niveiscabiei | reverse complement strand
GGTTATTGGGGGCGGCGGTCGGGGTTCAGGAACCAGTGGCGGGCCGAGGTGAGCCACCAGGTCGCCGCGAAGCCGAGGACGACGAGGACGGCGATGGGGGCGTAGTTGAAGGTCGCCCAGGTGACGGGGGAGACCTGGGGGAGCATGAAGAGGACGGTGATGAGGACGACCCAGGTCACCGCGACCGTGCCGACGAGCGAGGACCAGCGGCCGAGGTGCCAGGGCCCCCGGTCGAAGTCGGCCCCCTTGCGCAGCCGCAGGAACGTCGGGATGACGTACGCGATGTACAGCCCGATGACGGCGATGGAGGTCACGGCCGCGTACGCCGTCTCGTTGATGAGGTAGGGCAGGCCCAGGACGAGCGCGCCGCCCGCCGCGAGCCAGACGGCGGCGACAGGGGTCCGCGTACGGGGACTGACCGTGTGCCAGACGCGGGAGAAGGGGAGCGCGCCGTCGCGCGAGAAGGCGTAGATCATGCGGGAGTTGGCGGTCACGGACGCCATCCCGCAGAAGAGCTGCGCGCCGATGACGACGAGCAGCAGCAGCTTGCCGGCCGTCGCGCCGAGGGCGTCGAGGAGGATCTGGGCGGGCGGTACGCCGGTCTCGGAGCCCAGCTGCGCGTCGTACGACCGGATCGCGAAGGTGAAGCCGAGCAGGAGCACGAACCCGGCGATCCAGGAGGTCCAGATGGAGCGGACGATGCCCTGCGGGCCGGCGGTGGACGCGTCGTGCGTCTCCTCCGTCATGTGCGCGGAGGCGTCGTACCCGGTGAACGTGTACTGCGCCATCAGCAGCCCGAGCGCGACGACGTACACGCCGCTCCCCCACCCCGTGTTGTTGACGAACTCCCCGAAGACGAAGGACGCGGACTGGTGGTGGTCCGGCGCGAAGGTGAGCGCGCCGACGATGACCGCGACGCCGAGGACGTGCCACCAGACGCTGACGCTGTTCAGCAGCGCGACGATGCGCACGCCGAAGGTGTTGAGGAGGCCGTGCAGCAGCAGGATCGCCGCGAAGAGCAGGATCGTACGGCCGGGGGTCACCTCGAAGCCGAACTGGAGGTTGAGGTACGCGCCGAGGAACGACGCCGCGCCGAAGTCGACACCCGCGGTCACCGCGATCTGGCCGAGGACGTTGAACCAGCCGGTGAACCAGGCCCAGGCGGCGGCCGTACGCGGGGGCGCGAGGCGGTGCGCCCAGAAGTACAGGCCCGCCGAGGTCGGGTACGCCGAGCAGATCTCGGCCATCGAGAGCCCGACGAACAGGGTCATGAGCCCTACAGCGACCCAGCCCCAGGTGATGACGGCGGGGCCGCCCGTGTTCATGCCGAACGCGTAGAGGGTGAGGCAGCCCGACAGCACCGAGATGATCGTGAAGGAGACGGCGTAGTTGGAGAACGCGGACATGCGGCGGGCGAGGACCTGGGTGTAGCCGAGCTGGG
>NZ_LIRL01000558.1 GCF_001419795.1 Streptomyces niveiscabiei | reverse complement strand
CACCCGAACCATCCACCCCGCGCCCCCGCCCCTGCCACTCCGCCCGAGGCTCGGCTCTGGCGAAGAAGTCCACGTCGACCCCGTTGGGGATCACCACCGCGTCTCCGCCGAGGTGTTCCACCAGAGTGCGCCGCGCGTACTCGCTCACCGCGATGCGCGCGCTGATCTTCTCCAGTGCGGCCTGGAGGATGGAGTACGCGGCGATCATGGCGCGGGAGCGCGGGTTGGAGGTGTGGAACGTGGCGACCATCGGCCCTTGCGCGGCCCAGCACGTGAGCAACCCCAGGGAGGGGGACGTCGGTTCGTGGATGTGGACGACGTCGAAGGCGCCGTCGTGGAGCCACCGGCGTACGCGCGCGGCGCTGAGGAAGCCGAAGTTGAGGCGGGCGACGGAGCCGTTGTACGGGACGGGGACGGCGCGGCCGGCGGAGACGACGTACGGCGGGAGCGGCGTGTCGTCGTCGGCGGGGGCGAGGACGGAGACCTCGTGCCCCAGGCGGATGAAGTACTCCGCGAGGTCGCGGATGTGGAACTGGACGCCGCCCGGCACGTCCCAGGAGTACGGGCAGACGATCCCGATCCTCACGCGGGCCCCCTCGCGGGGTCGAGGTCCGCGAGCCACAGCCGCTGGAGCATGTGCCAGTCCTCCGGATGGTCGGCGATTCCCGAGGCGAAGGCATCTGCCAGCGCCTGTGCCATGACAGACGTCTTCTCGTCCCGGGTACCTGACTCGGGTACCTCGATCGGGGGATGCACGCGTCCTCGCATGACGGGCGAGTCGTCGTACCAGAGGGTCACCGGCAGCAGCAGCGCCCCGGTCTGCTGGGCGAGCAGGGAGGGCCCGGCGGGGATGCGGGTCCGCTCGCCGAAGAAGTCGACCTCGACGCCGTTCGCGGACAGGTCGCGCTCGGCGACGAGGCACACGAGCCCCCCGTCGCGCAGGCGCCGCGCGAGGGTGGCGAAGGCGGTGCCGCCGCTGTGCGGCAGGACCTCCATGCCGAGCCCCTGCCGGTAGGCGACGAACCGGTCGTACAGGGACTCGGGCTTGAGGCGTTCGGCGACCGTCGTGAACGGGGTGTCGAGTTTCGTCGTCACCCACGCGCCCGCGAGGTCCCAGTTCGCCATGTGCGGCAGCGCGAGGACGACGCCCTTGCCGGAGGCGAGGGCGTCGGTGAGGTGGTGGACGTCCTTGGGGTCGAAGCCGCCCCGGACGCGTTCCTTGCTCCACGCGGGCAGGCGGAAGGACTCCATCCAGTACCGCAGGTACGACCGCATGCCCGCGCGGGACAGCTCCCTGAGCTGCTCGGGGCTCGCGCCCGGCCGTACGCGCGCGTAGTTGCTCTCCAGCCGCAGCACCCCCTTGCCGCGCCGGCGCCAGGCGAGGTCGGCGATGGCCTGTCCGAGGCGTACGGCGGCGGGTTCGGGGAGCTTCTTGACGGCCCCCCAGCCGGCGCCGTACAGCGCGTCCGTCAACCGGTCCCGGGCGTTCACCCGGCCGTCTCCTGCTGCGCGGCGGCGGCAGCGGCGTCGGCCTCGGCGGACTCGCGGCGGACCGTGACGACGCGCTGGATCAGCGTGACGAGGCTGCCGACGGCGACCAGCCACAGCGCGACCGGCAGCAGGTACTGGATGCCGGGCACGCCGAACGTGTGGAGCCCGGCGAGCCCCGCGGCGACCAGGGACACCACGAGCCGCTCGGCGCGCTCCACGAGCCCGTTGACGGCCACCGGAAGCCCGATCGACTCGCCGCGCGCCTTCGTGTACGACACGACCTGCCCGCTCGCCAGGCAGAAGATCGAGACGGCGCACAGCACGTTGTCGTCGCCGTTGCCCGCGTACCAGAGCGCGAACCCGCCGAAGATGGCGCCGTCGGCGACCCGGTCCAGCGTGGAGTCCAGGAAGGCGCCCCAGCGGCTGGAACGGCCGAGCTGGCGGGCCATGTTCCCGTCGACCAGGTCGGAGAACACGAACAGCGTGATGACGATCGTGCCCCAGAAGAACTCGCCCCGGGGGAAGAAGACCAGCGCGCCCGCGATCACACCCGCCGTGCCGATCAGCGTGACCGTGTCGGGGCTGACGCCCCGCCTGATCAGAAACGTGGCGAACGGTGTGAGGACACGCGTGAAGAACGCACGCGCGTACTTGTTCAGCATGGCTTTCCCGACAGTCGTAAGGCGCCGCGCGGCCCTTGCTGGCCACCGGCTGGCCCATCGTAGCCACGCGCGCGCCTGTACGACGGTCGGGCACCCGCACCCACCCTTTGGCGCGAAGGGTTCGCGTCCGCCGTATGGACGCCCCGTGACGGGAGTGGAAAGCTCGAAGGACCGCGGGCGTCATCGGAGCCGCCGCTGGTCGCGGATCCCCGTGTGTGCCCGCGTCCCAGGGACCTCACCCGATGCTCGGGAGGCAAGGACATGGGCGACAAGGCGAACGCACACCTCGGGGCCGCCGGCAGGGCTACGGCGGCCGGCCACCCCGCGTCCGTACGGAATGTGGTGCTGGTCGGCCACTGCGGAGCGGGCAAGACGACACTGGTGGAGGCCCTCGCGCTGACGGCGGGGGCGGTGAACAGGGCGGGCCGGGTCGAGGACGGCGGCACCGTCTCCGACTACGACGAGATCGAGCACCGCCAGCAGCGGTCCGTACAGCTCTCGCTGGTGCCCGTCGAATGGAACGGCATCAAGGTCAACCTCCTCGACACACCCGGGTACGCCGACTTCGTCGGCGAGCTGAGGGCCGGTCTGCGCGCGGCGGACGCGGCCCTCTTCGTCGTCTCGGCGGCGGACGGCGTGGACGGCTCGACGCGCATGGTGTGGGACGAGTGCGCGGCCGTGGGCATGCCGCGCGCGATCGTCGTCACGCACCTGGAGTCGGCCCGCGCGGACTTCGAGGAGATGGTCCGCACGTGCGCGCAGGCGTTCGGCGGGGACGACCCCGACGCCGTGCTCCCGCTCTACCTGCCGCTGCACGGACCCGCGGGCCCCGACGGCCACGCGCCCGTCACCGGCCTCACCGGGCTCCTCACGCGCACCCTGTTCGACTACGCGTCCGGCGAGCGCAAGGAGTCCGAGCCGGACGAGGCGCAGCTCCCGGCGATCGAGGAGGCCCGCAACCGGCTCATCGAGGGGATCATCGCGGAGAGCGAGGACGAGACCCTCATGGACCGCTACCTGGACGGCGAGCAGATCGACGTCCAGACCCTCATCGACGACCTGGAGCGGGCCGTCGCGCGCGGCACGTTCTTCCCCGTCCTCGCGGGCGCGCCCGCCGCCGACGGCGCCCGGCAGGGCATCGGGACCGTCGAACTCCTCGAACTGGTCACCCGCGGCTTCCCCACCCCGCTGGAGCGCGAGGCACCGCACGTGACGACCATCGACGGCCGTACGCGCGCGCTGAAGCCCTGCGACCCGGACGGCCCTCTGGTCGCCGAGGTCGTGAAGACCACCTCCGACCCGTACGTCGGCCGGATCTCCCTCGTCCGCGTCTTCTCCGGCACCCTGCGCCCCGACGAAACGGTCCACGTGTCCGGGCACGGGCTCGCCGACCGGGGGCACGAGGACCACGACGTCGACGAGCGGGTGGGCGCCCTGTCGGCGCCGTTCGGGAAGCAGCAGCGGACGCTGTCGCACTGCATCGCCGGGGACCTCGCGTGCGTCGCGAAGCTCGGGCGGGCCGAGACCGGGGACACGCTGTCCGCGAAGGACGACCCGCTGCTGATGGCCGCCTGGCGGATGCCCGACCCGCTGCTGCCGCTCGCCATCGAGGCACACAGCAAGGCCGACGAGGACAAGCTCTCCCAGGGCCTCGCCCGGCTCGTCGCCGAGGACCCCACGATGCGCCTCGAACACAACCCGCACACCCACCAGGTCGTCCTGTGGGCGCTCGGCGAGGCCCACGCGGACGTCGCGCTGGAGCGGCTGCGCAGCCGGTACGGGGTGCAGGTCGACGTCGTCCCGCACAAGGTGTCGCTGCGCGAGACGTTCGCCGGGCGCTCCGGCGGGCGCGGGCGGCACGTCAAGCAGTCCGGGGGGCACGGGCAGTACGCCATCTGCGAGATCGAGGTCGAGCCGCTGCCCGGCGGCTCCGGCATCGAGTTCGTCGACAAGGTGGTCGGCGGCGCGGTGCCCCGGCAGTTCATCCCGTCCGTCGAGAAGGGCGTGCGCGCGCAGGCCGCGCGCGGGGTCGTCGCCGGGTACCCGCTCGTCGACGTCCGCGTCACCCTCCTCGACGGCAAGGCCCACTCCGTGGACTCCTCCGACGCCGCGTTCCAGACGGCCGGCGCCCTCGCCCTGCGCGAAGCCGCCGCCGACGCGACGATCCACCTGCTGGAGCCCGTCGCCGAGATCAGCGTCCTGGTCGGCGACGACTACGTGGGCGCCGTCATGAGCGACCTCTCCGGCCGCCGGGGCCGCGTCCTCGGCACGGAACAGACCAGCTCAGGACGGACGCTGGTGCGCGCCGAGGTGCCCGAGATCGAGATCGGCCGGTACGCGGTCGACCTGCGCTCCCTGTCCCACGGCACGGCCCGCTTCGACCGCGTGTACGCACGGCACGAGGCGATGCCGGCGCACGTGGCGGAGAGGGTGCGGGGGCAGGAGGAGAAGGCGTAAAGAGGCGGGGGCGACGGGGCGGGCGCAGCCATCCACCAGGCACAGTGCTCGCCCCCAACTCCCCGTCCCCGTGCGCCTCCACGCGCCCCCGCGAGCCGAACATGCGCCCGGGGGCGGCGAGTTCACGGAACCTCCCCCTCCGTTCCGCCGGTCCGCTCCCCCGCTCCGGGTCCGGATGTCAGTGGGGGCGGATACCCTGATGACCTGATCAACAGGTGTGCGGAGCACGGAAGTCGGGAAAGCCGCAGGAGCGGGTCCGGGCGGCGATGGGGGCGGTTACATGACCGTTAACAGTGTGTACGGCGACATCTTCGGCCCACAGGTGCCGCTGATGGGCGACGGAGGGCAGACGGCGACCTTCGCGCTGGCCTCGGCCGCCTACCGGGACAGCCCGGCGGAGGAGATAAAGAAGGCCGACAACGAGTGGCACCAGTCGTCGGTGAGCACAGGCCGCAAGTGGGCCAAGATCTTCCGGCCCAACCTCGGCGAGGCCTTCTCCCAGGCCGTCATCGACCGCATGCTCGGCGTCGGCCGCAAACCCCTCATCCAGTCCTTCGGCGCGGAACCCGCCGTCGTCGTCGAGCACTGCCTCGCCGCGAACAACATCCGCCGCGAGCGGGACCGCAAGCTCGCCGCCGTCATGTTCCTGTGCGGCGTCGTCTTCCTGCCCGGCCTGCTGGTCTGGCTGGGCGTCTTCCAGCTCCGCGCGATGATGGGCAAGAGCAGCAACAAGCGCGCCTCCGGCCTCGCCACCGCCCTCCTCGTCGTCGTCGGCATCCTCGCCGCGCTCCTCCTGATCAAGCTCCCCTTCGGCGGCATCCTCGGCTGGTACGTGCGCGGGGCGATCGTCGCCCCCGTCGCCGGCTGGTTCCTCGCCCGCCGCATCTGCGAGTCCACCGCGAGGGACCTGCGCGAACGCTGGGACAGCCTCCTGTCCGGCGCCGGCGTCGGCGCGAAGATCCCCGAGGCCGTCCCCACCAGCCCCGACCAGGCCGCCGCCGAACAGCTCCGCCAGTCCCTGGCCCGCCTCTCCGCCGAACAGCAGTCCAACGGCGTCTTCTACGCGGGCCCCAAGGGCATCCTCGGCATGGGCACCCGCTGGGGCTCCTGGCACCTCGCCGAAGAACTCGTCCCCCTCGACCCGGTCAAGGGCGTCCACGAGTTCCGCAGCTGGACCGTCGCCCGCGCCATCAGCGACCAGCTCAACCTGCTGCAACGCCAGAGCCTCAAGACCGGCGGCTTCCCCGCCCCCTCCGTACGGCACTGGATCGTCTCCCACGTCGGCGAGGGCGCCAAGGCCGTCAGCCGGCCCGAGGGCACCGACGTCGAGGCGTACCAGTTCAAGCCCAAGGCCATCGAGGACATCTGCAACACCCAGCAGTTCGGCAGCGGCAACCGCCACTACCTCGGCGTCCAGTGGACCACCTGGGACGGCCAGCTCATCATCACGATGATGATCACCGTCACCGTCCTGCACGAGACGCTGCGCATAGAGGTCACCGGCCACGCGCTGGGCCCCGTCAACGGCCTGTTCATGTCCAAGCCCGAGGCCCCCACCAAGGAGGTCGCCAAGACCGTCCGCTTCTGGGAGACCCGCAAGATAAAACTCCCCCTCGTCACCACCGACGAGGTCGTCCGCCTCGGCGCCCGCGCGACGATCAGCTGGTACCCCCCGCTCCTCCAGTGGCTCGGCGGCTCCATCACCCTCCCCGAACCCTTCGGCCTGCGCCACGCCTGGGCCGACCAGCCCTGGAAGAACCGCTTCATGGCCGACGACGCCCTGCGCGCCGCCACCCCCGTCCTGCGCGTCGTCCACGCCGCGACGATCAAGGTCCTCCAGGAACACGACGTGGACGTCAGCAAGTTCACCGCCCGCGCCGGGGTCCTCAGCGGCGGCGTCCAGGACCCGAGCCCGGGCAAGGCCGACACCTACAACGCGTGAGCGCGGGCCGGCCGGGCCCTCACGACTCGGCCGGCCACGCCTCCGCCAGCATCTTCCGCGTGTCCGCCAGCAACTGCGGCAACACCCGCGTGTGCCCCACCACCGGCATGAAGTTCGTGTCCCCGCCCCACCTCGGCACGATGTGCTGATGCAGGTGCGCCGCGATCCCCGCGCCCGCCACCGCACCCTGGTTCATCCCCAGGTTGAACCCGTGCGCCCCCGACGCCTTCCGCAACGCCGTCATCGCCTGCTTCGTCAGCAGCGCGACCTCCGCCGTCTCCTCGACCGTGAGATCCGTGTAATCGGCGACGTGACGATACGGCACAGCCATCGCGTGACCACCCGTGTACGGGTACAGGTTGAGCACGACATACGCCAGCTCCCCCCGCCTGACGATCAGCCCGTCCTCGTCGGACTTCGCCGGAATCGAGCAGAACGGGCAACCGTCGTCGGCCCCCGGGCCGGTCGGCTTGCTCTCACCCTGGATGTAGGCCATCCGATGAGGCGTCCACAGGCGCTGGAACGCGTCCGGCACGCCCACTCCGATCTGCTGCTCCGGCTCACTCGTCATGGTGAGCAGCATATGGCGTACGCCTGGGGGCAGGAGAAAGGCCCCCGGAGCGAACTCCGGGGGCCCTGAAACCGCTGTCAGACCTGGACGCGACGCTCCACGACGTCGACCAGCTTCGCGAGGGCCTCGTCCCGGGGGATGCCGTTCTCCTGCGAACCGTCCCGGTAGCGGAAGGAGACCGTCCCGGCGTTCATGTCCTCGTCGCCGACGATGATCATGAACGGGACTTTGGACCTCTGTGCGTTCCTGATCTTCTTCTGCATCCGGTCCGACGACGAGTCCACCTCGACCCGCAGCCCCTTCTTCTTCGCCTCGGCCGCGAACTCCGTCAGGTAGTCGATGTGCGCGTCCCCGATCGGGATACCCACCGCCTGCACCGGCGCCAGCCACGCCGGGAACGCGCCCGCGTAGTGCTCGAGCAGCACCGCGAAGAAGCGCTCGATGGACCCGAACAACGCACGGTGGATCATGACCGGACGCTGCTTCGTACCGTCCGCCGACGTGTACTCCAGGTCGAACCGCTCCGGCAGGTTGAAGTCGAGCTGGATGGTCGACATCTGCCAGGTGCGGCCAATCGCATCTTTGGTCTGCACCGAGATCTTCGGCCCGTAGAACGCCGCCCCGCCCGGGTCCGGCACCAACGGCAGCCCCTGCTTCTCAGCCACCTGCCGCAGCGTCTCCGTGGCCTCTTCCCAGACCTCATCGCTGCCGACAAACTTCTCGGGGTCTTTGGTCGACAGCTCCAGGTAGAAGTCGTCCAGCCCGTAGTCCCGCAGCAGCCCCAGCACGAACGTCAGCGTCCGGTCCAACTCGTCGGACATCTGCTCACGCGTGCAGTAGATGTGCGCGTCGTCCTGAGTGAACCCGCGCGCACGGGTCAGACCATGCACGACGCCCGACTTCTCGTACCGGTACACGGTCCCGAACTCGAAGAGCCTCAGCGGCAGTTCACGGTACGACCGCCCCCGCGCATCGAAGATCAGGTTGTGCATCGGGCAGTTCATCGGCTTGAGGTAGTAGTCCACGCCCTCGTCGAGCTGCATGGGCGGGTACATGCCATCGGCGTACCAGTCGAGGTGACCGGACTGCTCGAAAAGCTTGCCCTTGGTCGCATGCGGCGTATAGACGAACTCGTACCCCTCCTCCTCGTGCCGCCGCCGCGAGTAGTCCTCCATCACCCGGCGGATGATCCCGCCCTTGGGGTGGAAGACCGCGAGCCCGGAGCCGATCTGCTCGGGGATGGAGAAGAGGTCCAGCTCGTTGCCGAGCTTGCGGTGGTCGCGCTTCTCGGCCTCGGCGAGGAAGTCGAGGTACGCCTTCAGCTCGTCCTTGGACGGCCAGGCGGTGCCGTAGATGCGCTGGAGCATGGGGTTCTTCTCGCTGCCACGCCAGTACGCGGCGGCGTTCCGCATCAGCTTGAACGCCGGGATCAGCCGGGTCGACGGCAGGTGAGGACCCCGGCAGAGGTCCTTCCAGCACAGCTCGCCGGTCTTCGCGTCGAGGTTGTCGTAGATCGTCAGCTCACCGGCACCGACCTCGACGTCCGCGCCGTCGTCGGAGGACGCGGACCCCTTGAGCCCGATCAGCTCCAGCTTGTACGGCTCGTTCGCGAGCTCCTCGCGGGCGGCCTCGTCGGTCACCACACGGCGCGCGAACTTCTGGCCCCTGCGCTGGATCTCCTGCATCTTCTTCTCGATGGCCTTGAGATCCTCGGGCGTGAACGGCTTCTCGACGTCGAAGTCGTAGTAGAAGCCGTCCTTGACCGGCGGTCCGATGCCGAGCTTGGCCTCGGGGAAGATCTCCTGCACGGCCTGCGCCATGACGTGCGCGGTGGAGTGGCGCAGGATGTTGAGGCCGTCCTCGGAAGTGATCTCGACGCCTTCGACGGTCTCGCCGTCGGACAGCACGTACGCCAGGTCCTTCAGCTCACCGCCCACGCGCGCGGCGACGATCGAGCGCTCGCCGGCGAAGAGGTCGGCAGCCGTGGTCCCCGTCGTCACCACGCGCTCTTCCCGCTCGGAATCGCGTTGGATGGTCACACGGACGTCTGACACCGGTCTCTCCTGCCTGAAGGTGAAATGCGGCGCCATACGAGGAGCGCGCGCAAGAGGGGATCGTACCGACCCGGGACCACCCTCCGCGAAACAAGGCCCCGAGGTCAGTCGTCGATCTCGCCCCCGCACGCCTCCTCGAAGTAGTCGAGGTTCTCCTGGAGCGACTTGAGCAGCCGGTCGCGCTCTTCGTCGTCGACTTCGACGGGTACGACGCCGTACCCCTGCGCGAGCCGCCGGAACCCGCCCCGGCTCTCCAGCCGTCCGCGCACGCGCACCGGCAGCCCCAGCAGGTGGGCTTGTCCGGCGATCCGGTAGTCCTCCTCGTCGAGCCGCACCCGCACCTGGGCGACCTCGGCCCCCGCGAGGACCCGCAGCCGCACGCTGCCCTCTCCCCGGGGCCCGGAGCGCCGCAGCCGTACGACGGCTCCGGTCACCGTGACCGGCACGGACGGCTCCTCCCGCAGGTACCGCGCCCCGGCCTCCCGCAGTACGGGTACGTCCCCCGGCGAGAACTCGACGGCCTCCCCGGACCCGGCGCACCCCTCGGGCACCCCGGCGCCGGGCGCCCACGCGACGGCGATGCGCGCGCCCTCCGTACCCCGCACGAGCGCGATGAGCGCCTCGGTCAGCTCCCGGCTGACGCCCGCCTCGACGGCGCCGTCGAAGGCGTCCATGCCGCCGGTGGCACGCTGGTAGTCGATGGCTTCTCGGGCGGCGTACAGCGCCTGGTGGAGGCGGACGGCGAGGGGCCGGGCGGCGGCGACGGGGACGAACGCGGTGAGCCGGCGTCCCCCTTCGGCGGTGCCGACGAGGACGTCGTCGAGGAGCGCGGAGGCGCTGCGGCGGTGGCGGGCGCCGTGGTACCCGGCGGGGGCGCGGGTCGCGAGGGCCCCGGCGAGGAGGGTGCGGCGGGCGGCGGTGCGCAGGTCGTCATCGGCGTTCCAGGAAGCCGCGTTCCAGGCCACGGCCCCTTCAGGGATGTCGCGCCACCAGCGGATCTCGTCGCTGGGGACGGCGAGCCCAAGGAGGACTTCGCGGGCGGCGGGTGTCCCGGTGCGGGTGAGGGCGGTGAGTGCCTCGGTGAGGAGGTCGTCGCTGTCGGGGTAGGCGCGGTTCTCGGGGACGAGGAGGCTGGTGGCGGTGCCGGGTCCTGGCGGGGTCCAGCGTCCGTAGCGGCCGGGTGCGCCGCCGCGTCGCTGCCAGCCGTGGCGGTGCAGGAGGGCGGCGAGGACGGCGGGGTCGACGTCGGTGGCGTCGGGGACGCGGTACCAGCCGTCGGGTTCGGGGTGGGGCCGTAGTTCGTCGAGCGGCCGGTGGCTCATGGTCGTCCTCCCGTCCCGACCCGCGTCATGATCTCGCACAGCGCCCGGTCGTCGAAGATGCGTGAGGTCGGTATCCGTACGGTGGTGCGGGTGCGGCCGGTGATGGGCTGGCCGGCGAGGTTGACCCAGTAGCAGCAGTGCCGCAGGTCGAGGCGGTCGTGGCTGGCGCGCAGCCAGTCGTCCGGGGAGCGCGGGACGAGCATGACGACCAGGATCTTGTGCACGGACACCGGGGTGCGGGCGAGTTTGCGCAGGTGGTCGTTTTCGAGGGTGAAGGGGAAGGTGCGGCCCGGCGGGTGGGGCGGGAGCTGGTAGGTCGCCTTGAGCTGGACCTTGATGGTGACTTCGTCGTCGACGGTGTGGCCGGGCGAGCCGTGGCTGACGTGCCAGTCGATGCCGTTGTCCGGGAACGGCTGGGAGAGCGAGCAGCCGGCCGCGGCGGCGACGGCGTGCAGGTAGCCGACCTGGAGGGTCTCCATGCAGGCGGTGGTGGCGAGCGTGCCGCGCCGGGGGCCCGTGCGCTCGGGCAGCAGCCCGCCCCGTTCGGGCTGCGCTATCGCCATGGCCAACAGCCTTCCCCGTTGTGCTGGTTCTTGGTGCGGTCCGGTGAACTCCCTGGTCCCGCACTCCTGTTGTGTCCTTCCGGCGTACGGCGCAAACAGCCCGGGTATCACCAAACAGGCAGAAGACGGCATGTCATCGGCCAGGCGTGAACGAGGGGTTGTGAGGATATGACGTGCTGGTACGAAGGCCCCCTCGCGGCCTTCGACACGGAGACGACAGGAGTGGACGTCGAGTCGGACCGGATCGTGTCGGCCGCGCTCGTCGTGCAGGACGCCACGGGGACCCGGCCCCGGGTGAACCGCTGGCTGGTCAACCCGGGGGTGCCGGTGCCGAGTTCGGCGACGGCGGTGCACGGGCTGACGGAGGAGCACCTCCAGCGCAACGGTCGCTGGCCGGCTCCGGTGATGTACGAGATAGCGGAGCTGCTGACCGAACAGGCGGCGGTGGGGCGGCCGTTGGTGGTGATGAACGCGCCGTTCGACCTGACGCTCCTGGACCGCGAGCTGCGTCGGCACCGGGCGTCGTCGCTGGACGACTGGCTGGGGCAGTCGGCGCTGCGTGTCCTGGACCCCCGGGTCCTCGACAAGCACCTGGACCGCTACCGCAAGGGCCGCCGCACGCTGACGGACCTGTGCGCGCACTACGAGGTGACGCTGGCCGAGGCGCACGACGCGGCGGCCGACGCGCTGGCCGCGCTGGAGGTCGTACGGGCGGTAGGGCGCCGCTTCTCGGCCCGCCTCGAACGGCTCTCCCCCGGCGAGCTGCACACGCTCCAGACGGGCTGGCACGCGGCCCAGGCGCGCGGCCTCCAGGCGTGGTTCGCGCGCAGCGGCCAGGAGGAGACGGTCGACCCGTCCTGGCCCCTGCGCCCACCGGCTCTCCCGGCGGCGGCGTGAGGGCAAGCGAAAGGCCGGTCAGCTGAGGCTGACCGGCCTTTTCCCGGTGGGCGATACTGGGTTCGAACCAGTGACCTCTTCGGTGTGAACGAAGCGCTCTCCCACTGAGCTAATCGCCCGGGAACGCACTGAACAATACAGTCCCGCGCACGGTTCCTTCAAACCGCCCGCAGAGCGCGAACCAGCCCGCGCCGCCCGCCCCGCATCATCAGCCGGTGATTGAGCCGGAACACGGGCCGCCCGGGCACGGCGAGCAGCCGCAGCAACGGCTTGTTCACGACGACGACGACTTGCTCGTACGTCGCCAGCGTCCCCCCGCCACGAGCCTCAAGGCTCCACCGCGCCCACCCTTCGAGGTCCCCGATCATGGCGATCTCCAGCACCCCGGCGCGGGGGTCGCGCCGGACTTCGCGGGCGGTGAAGGTGAGGGTGTAGGGAAGGGTGGCGCGGATACGGACGAGGCCGCTGGTGTCGTCGATCCGGGTGACGGAACGGACCTGCGGCCACCAACGGGGGTACTCCTCGGCCCGCTCCAGTGCGCCGTACACCACATCGACGGGCGCAGGCAGGCGCCACAGACTACGGAAGCGGTAATGCGACCAATCCACGACCGCAAGTCTCCCCCAAGACCTCAGCCACGTCTTTTAGGGGCGCGGGGAACTGCGCGACCAGCCACGACGGCCCGCAGTCCCCCACGATCCCAAGCCACCCCCTACGAAGGCATCTTGTTCCCCAGCAGCGCGAGGTTCTCGATGGCCGCCAGCCCGTACAGCGCGGTGTCGTTGGTGGACACCCACGTCGCCTCGCTACCGGCGACCAGTGCCGTGGGCCCGCTCACCTTCTCCGTGCGCCACGGCGCCGACTCCTTGTACCCGTCGGAGTTGTAGAACTTGTCCCAGGCCCGCTTGGCGAGCTTCTCGTCGCCGGTCTTGACGGCGGCGTACGCGTCGAGGCGGGAGTGTCCCTGGAAGAGCAGCAGCGTCCCGAAGTTGGACCCGTACCGTGCCGCCTGTTCGGCCTTGGTCGCGTTGAAGTAGCGGCAGTAGTCGAAGTAGGCCTCGTTGAAGCGGGGCATGTCGACGAGGTGGATCAACTCGGCGCAGAGTTCGTTGAGTCCGAAGACGGCGGAGAGGTGCGAGACCCCGACGACCGGCGCGGGCGCGACCGCGAACTTCCCCGTGTCGAGGTCGTACAGCCCGTTGCCCTGCACGAACCCGTTGGGCTGCGCGGCGATGGTCTCCATGGTGGACAGGACGCGCGCCTTGGCCTTCTCCCACTTGGGCCCGCGCCGTTCCCACTCGGTGAGCCACGCGGAGACGAGCCCGCTCCAGTCGGTGCCGAACCCGATGGACAGGGCGTGCCGGTCGGGCGTGTAGGGCTCGGTGCGGATCTTGCGGATGGGGTCGAGGACGAGGAACGTCTCGTCGGAGTCGACGTTGGCGTGCATGAGGTCACCGACGCGTTCGTCGGCGGTGAGGAAGTAGTAGTAGCGGCGGTACGTCGTGTTGGCGATCCGCTGCTGCTTGGCGCTGTCGGCGTAGTGCTGGACGCCGTGCCGGGTGCCGAGCCCGGCCCACTTGCCGAGGTGGTAGACGTCGACCTCGCCGGTGTGCCGGGTCATGGCCTCGGCGAACCGGAAGATGTCGGAGCGGCCTGAGCGCAGGTACGCATACCAGAGCCAGAGGTCGGGCGAGAGTTCGGAGTTGTCCCACGCGTACCCGCCGATGTCGTACCGCCACTGGTGGCGGACGGTGTCGTACGTGTGCATGATGTCGCCGTAGTCCCAGAAGCCGTACCAACGGCGCTGTTCCACCTGGTCCTTGTAGTACGTGAAGAGGAAGTCGAGGTGGTCCTCGATCTTCGCCTTGGCCGGGGTGGAGCGGTCGGGTTCGGCGTAGAGGCCGGGCCCGAAGACGCCGGCCTTGATCAACTGCTTGGGCGGCGCGGCGAGTTGCGGCAACACCCGGACGGCGTCGACCTGTTGGGCGAGGGCTTCCGGCGTCGGGGTGGACTCGTTGGCCCAGAAGAGGAGTTCGGAGGTGCGGGCGATGCCGTAGGGCGTGCCGAACTCGGGCTCGTAGTCCTCGTAGGTGATGTTGAGGCCTTCGAGCTGTTCGGGGAACGTGTCCTGGCCCATGCCGTCGTGGTAGAAGCGCAGGTCCATGGGCTGGGCCTCGGGGGACCAGAGCCAGAGGGTGACCTCGGCCTCGTCGGTCTGGGCGTCGCGGATGTCGAGCTGGGAGGGGTGGCGCTCCCAGAAGTCCCGCAGCCCGAAGGAGAATCCGCCGCTCGCGCCGCCGACGTACCCGAACCCGGAGGCCCGCCTGCCGCCGCCGGCGCCGATCCAGCCGTGGCCCTTCTTGGTGCGCTTGCGGACGGTGAAGCCGTCGGCGGAGAGCTGGGAGAGGGTGTAGTCGCCCCACTCGGGGATGTACTGGAGACGCGTGGTGACCCGCTGGTCCCAGGTCGAGGGGTCGGGCAGCTTCTTGCCGGCGAACTGGGCTTCCTGGACGGCGATTCCGGGGTCGCGGCGCAGGCCGGTGATGCCCTTGACGGCCTCGCGGAGCAACCCGGTGCCCTCGCCGCCGATGCGGATGTGGCGGTCGTAGGACTGGTCGCGCATGGGCACGGTGAAGCGGACACCGAGGCCGCGGATGAAGTCGCCGCTGGCCTTGCCGGGTTCCTGGGTGCCGTCGTAGGTGATGGTGTGGACCATGCGGAAGGAGTCGGCGCCCGCGTAGAAGTAGAGGCGGATCGAGAAGGGGAGCCAACTCCGGTTGCCCTTGCGGTGCTTGCCGTCGATGCGGACGACCGCGCGGACGGGGCCGTCCTGTTCGACGGTCACCGAGGAGATGGCGCCCTCGAAGCGCTCGGTCTTGACGGTGCCCTGGTCCTCGTCCTCGATCTCGGGCTGGCGGATGAGGACGAGGCGGCCGTTCTTGGCGATCTCGGTGGAGCCGCGCTTCACGGACTTGATGAGCGTGGCACCGGACTTGCCGATCTTCACGTCCACGACGCCGGTCGACACGTCGATCGTGCCGCCGCTCTTGTCGACGGTGACCTTCTTGCCGGGCGCGGCCGGTGTGCCGGGGGCGAGGGTGAGCTTGCCGTCGCCCGAACTCACCGCGTGCGCGGTCCACTTGAGGGAGCCGTCGGGCCAGTAGGCGATGGGCCAGGACTGGACGGGGACGTCCTTGCCGGCGGCGTCGGTGACCGCGAAGGCCTGGTCCTCCCGGAAGGCGCCCATCGGCCAGGGCACGCCGAGCGTGGAGCCGGGGGCGGCGCCCTGGCCGCCGTCCTCCAGCCAGTCCAGGGTCACCGGGTCGCGGTCGCCGCTCCCGGCGCTGGGTGCGGCGGAGGCGTTCGAGCCGAGCGCCCAGCTGAACTGTGCGGCGACTCCGGCGACGGCTGCCGCTTTGAGGAGGGATCTGCGAGGAAGGGGGGACATGGCCGTTCCTTTCCGTGCGGGGAAGCTTCGGGCTGGTCAAGGGCATGACAGAGGAAGGCACGGGGACACCGGCCTTGGTTCCGGTACGGCGCCGGGGGCGCCCGCGTCGTACCGGCAGAACGACTGCTCAGCGGCGCCGGTACCGCTCCTCCACCGCGAGCGCCGCCGCGACGACGGCGCCGAGGACGGGAGCGCCCAGGGGCGCGATGAACCACGCGGACATGACGACGACGGCGAGCCCGGCGACGACGAGGAAGGAGCCGGCCGGGTCGAGGACCGTACGGCGCCCGGACTCGGCGAGCAGCTCGCGCCAGCGGTCGCCCGGCGTCCAGACGGCCGCGGCCCGCAGCAGCGCGACGGCGGCCCCGATCAGGGCGAACACCCCGATCGCGCCGATCAGCGGCCCGCCCGGCAGCCCCGCGCGCACGGCCCACACGTCGACCCAGACCGCGACGACGGCCGCCCACCCGGCGAGCCCGACGGCCCACCCGCCGCGCAGCGCCGTACGGAAGTCGGCGATGAACTCCCGCAGTCCGCCGTCCACATGGGCGGTACGGCGGGCCAGGTGGCGGCTGCCGGCGGCGAGCGCGGCAGGGTAGGTGACGACGCCGAGGCAGGCGACGGCGATCCAGACGCCGGTGAGCAGGCACTCGGCGAACACTGCGAACCTCTCGGCGAACACGGACTCCTTGCGCGGCTTCGGCTTCACCCTCGTCTCGGTGGCCATGGCGTCAGCCCTTGAGTCCGGAGGTCGCCATGCCGTCGATGAGGTAGCGCTGGAAGGCGAGGAAGAAGGCGAGGACGGGCAGCAGCGCGACCAGCGACATGGCGATCATGCCGCCGTAGTCGGCCACGCCTTCCTGGTCGACGAACATCTTCAGGCCCAGGGAGACGGTGTACTTGTCGGGCTCGTTGAGGTAGATCAGCGGGCCCATGAAGTCGTTCCACGAGTTGATGAACGTGAAGATCGCGCTGGTGATGAGGGCGGGGCGGCACAGCGGGAGCACGATCGACCAGTAGATGCGCAGGTGTCCGCAGCCGTCGAGGCGGGCGGCCTCGTCGAGTTCCTTGGGCAGGTTGCGCATGAACTGGACCATGAGGAAGACGAAGAAGGCTTCCGTGGCGAGGTACTTGCCCAGCAGCAGCGGGGTGTACGTGTTGATCATGTCCATGTTGCGGAAGAGCACGTACTGCGGGATGAGCAGGACGTGGTACGGCAGCAGGAGGGTGCCGATCATCAGCGTGAAGAGCAGGTTGCGGCCGGCGAACTTGATCCGCGCGAACGCGTACGCCGTGAGCGAGCAGGAGATCAGGATGCCGATCACGGAACCGATGGCGAGGGTCAGCGAGTTGACGAAGAACGTCGAGATGGAGATGTCGGCGATGCCGTCGCTGAGCCGCTCGTAGTTGGCGGTGATCGGGTCGGAGGGGAAGAGGTCGAGGCTGCCGACGATGTCCTCGCTCTTCTTGAACGAGCCGCCGACGACCCAGATCACGGGGTAGAGGATCACGGCGAGGATCGCGAGGGAGCCGAGGTGCCAGGCGAGGGACCCGGCGCGTTTGCGGCCGACCCCCTTCGTCTCGTGGAGGGTCGTGGAACTCATCGGGCGTCCTCCTCGTAGTGCACCCACTTCTTCTGGGACCAGAAGAGGACGGCGGTGACCAGCGCGACGGCGACGAGCAGCAGCCACGCCATGGCGGAGGCGAGGCCCATGCGGCTGTTCTCGAAGCCCTGGACGTACAGATAACAGGTGTAGACCATCGATCCGTCGGCCGGTCCGCAGGCGTTGCCGCCCGCGCCGCCGCCGACGATGTACGCCGAGCTGAAGATCTGGAAGGAGTGGATGGTCTCCAGCAGGACGTTGAAGAAGAGGACCGGGGAGATCATCGGCAGGGTGATGTTCCAGAACCTGCGCCAGGTCCCGGCGCCGTCCATCTCGGCGGCCTCGTACAGCTCGCGCGGGACCTGCTTGAGGCCGGCGAGGAAGATGACCATCGGGGCGCCGAACTGCCAGACGGTGAGGGCGACGAGGCTGTAGATGATCAGCTCGGGGTCACCGGTCCAGCCGCCCGCGTTGATCCCGAAGAACTGCTGGGTCTGGTCGACGACCGCGTCGTCCGAGAAGATCGCCTTCCAGACGATCGCGATGGAGACGCTGGCCCCGATCAGGGAAGGGGCGTAGAACGCGGCCCGGTAGAAGGCCTGGCCGCGCCGCTTCTGGGCGAGCAGCAGGGCGACGCCGAGCGCGGCGAGCAGCTTGAGGGGCGTACCGACGACGACGTACCAGAGGGTGACCTGCACCGAGTGGCGCCAGCGGGGGTCGCCGAACATCTCGGAGAAGTTGTCGAGGCCGATCCACTTCGGCGGGTCGAAGAGGTTGTAGTCGGTGAACGCGAAGTAGAGCGAGGCGACCATCGGGCCCGCCGTGAGCAGCAGGAACCCGGCGATCCACGGCGACATGAAGAGGTAGCCGGCCAGGTTCTCCCGGCGCAGGCGGCGCTTGAGCGCGGGGGGTTTGGCCAACCGCTCCGGGCCGCGGGGCGGCCCGGAGTCCTCGGTCAGGCCCTCCAGCGCGGGGGCGTGTGTCACGGTGGTTCCCATCAGGCCGAGAGGGCCGTCTTCGACTCGGTGAAGAACTGCTTGACGGCGTCGTCCACCGACCGGGTCCCGAGCGCGAGTTCCTCGGCGATCCGCAGGAACGCGGACTCGCAGATGTCGGCGCCGCTGGGGTGCGGGGTGATGGGCTCCAGGACGCCGGAGGAGACGAGGGACTCCTCGTAGGCGGCGATCGACTTGGCGACCTCGTCGGTCGGCTTGAACGCGTCGTACTGCGCCTGGGTGGCGGGCACGCCCCGGTCGTAGCCCATGATCTTGGCGACCTCGGGGTCGTGGACCATGAAGCTGATGAACTGGGCGACTTCCTTGGGGTGCTTGGTGCGCTTGGAGGCGCTCAGCATGAGGGAGCCGAGGTACTGGCCGGTCTTCTTGCCGTCGGTGGTGGGGATGGGGGCGAGGCGGTACTGGCTCTTGCCCTCGGAGGTGTAGCGGACGGTGAAGTTGTCCCAGGTGAACTCGCCGGCGGCGAGTTCGGCGGCGACCGCGGACTTCGGCTTGACCTGCGCGACTTTCTTGGCGTCGGCGAACTCGCCCTGTTCCAGGCCCTGTTCGGCCTTGGTCCACCAGTCCTTCAGGTCCGACTCGGTGAATCCGAGGCCGTCGGCGGTGAAGAACGCCTTGCCGTTCTGACGGAGGTACAGGTCGTAGAGGTACATGACGCCGTACATGCCGGAGTCGCCCGCGCGGCCGGTCTTCTGGTGGATCTTCAGCATCGCGGCGTGGAAGTCGTTCCAGGTCCAGCCCTGCTTCGGGGTGACGCCGGAGCGGGTGTAGACGGGCTGGTCGATGACCAGGGCCATCGAGTTGGAGCCGACCGGGACGCCGAGGAGCTTGCCGTCGACCTCGCCGAACTTGTCGAGTCCGGCGCGGAATCCGTCCATGGAGAGGTTCCCGGCCTTGACCTGTGAACTCAGGTCGAGCAGAACGTTCTTCGCGTCGTATTTCCGCAGGAATCCGATGGCGTTCTGGAAGACGTCCGGCGGATTTCCGCCCGAGGCCTGCGTATTGAACTTCTTCCAGAAGTCCGTGTACGGCTGGAAGTCCGTTTTCACCTTGATCTTCGGGTACTTCTTCTCGAAGAGCGCGATGGTCTGGTTGATTCTCTTGGCGCGGTCGTCGGCTCCCCACCACGCGTAACGGATCGTCACCGTCCCGTCGGAGGACGAACCGCTGTCCCCGCCGCATCCCGTAGTCGCCGCCAGCCCGAGTGTGGCTGCCGTAGCTCCGGCCGCCTTCAGGATCGTTCGCCTCTCAACATTCCTGCTGGTTCCCACAGTCGGGCCCTCCCCGCAGCGTCGTTGCCGCTTGCATGAATCGTTTCAAGAAAGCGCTTGCTGGCACAAGGTACGAGGGGGGTGAGAGAGCGTCAATGATTCGGACAGGATTTTCTTCCGAGACGGCTTGGGGACGGCCCCCCGCACCAAGTCCCCTACTCGGCAGTCACCTTGACATACCCGCAGGTGAACGAGGCCGGTTCGGTCCCCCGAACATCCGGAACCCCACCGGGCGCCGACGAGCATGGGCCGAAATTCGCCGGGACGGTTTGAACGGGGTCTTGAGACGGTCTGGTACGGGTACGACGGACTGGCGCCGTTTGTCCCTAGTCCTGCCGCTGATCTTGCCGCTGGCCTTGCCGCTGATCCTGCCGCTGCTCGAACATCGCCGCGAGCTGCTGGGCCCGCTCGTCGATCAGGCGCATCCGCAGGGCCCGTTCGACCGGCTCCGCGTGAGCGTCGCCCGCGGAGACCTGACCGGGCCACTTGCGGTACAGCAGGCCCGGTTCACCGGTGAAGTGGCCCGGCGCGACCGCACCCGCCGCGATCAGCAGTCCCGTGTCGTCGGAGCCGGGTACGGCCATCCAGCCGCCGAGAGCCACGGCCAGGGTGCGGCGGATGCACAGGGTGGTGGGGTGGACGGGGAGGCGGTGGCCGTGGGTGCGCCAGTAGGCGGCGACCGCGCCCCGAGGGATCGGGCCGGGGTCGGGGTCGTTGTCGTTGGCGGCCGTCGTGCCGTCGGGCAGGAGGTCGAGGGCGCGTGAGGTGGTCCAGTCGGTCGCCGGGTCGCTCATGGCCTCGATGTCCCTGGCCAGGGCGCCGGGGGTGAGGACGTCGTCCTGGTCGAGGTTCTTGACCAGGGAGCCCCCGGCGCGGGCGAGGCCGAGGTTGCGGGTGATGGCGACGCCGCCATGGCGGCCACGCGCCGGACGGATCCGGGGGTCCTGCGGGAGCAGCGCCTCGGCGGCGCCCGTCCCGCCGTCCTCCTGGACGATCCACTCCCAGGCCCAGCCCGGCGGCAGGGTCTGCGCGGCGAGGGAGGCGTGGGCGGCCGTCAGGTACGCGGGGTGGGGGTCGTAGATCGGCGTGATGATCGATATCAGGCTGGCCATGCGTTTCCCCCCTGGGCATGCACCAGGGGCCGTTCCGGTGTCCGGAACGGCCCCTGGATCGGGTGGGCGATACTGGGTTCGAACCAGTGACCTCTTCGGTGTGAACGAAGCGCTCTCCCACTGAGCTAATCGCCCGGG
>NZ_LIRL01000557.1 GCF_001419795.1 Streptomyces niveiscabiei | reverse complement strand
GCGCGATGGCCGCGATGGCCGCCGAGAACACCTTGTTCTTGAAGTACGTGATGTCGATCGACGGATGGTCGCTGCGCTTCTCGTGCAGCACGAACCCGGTCAGCACCGCGAGCCCCGCGACGATCGTCACCAGCACCGTCGTATCGGTGAAGTCGGCCAGCTCGCCGCCCTTGATGATCCCGTACACCAGGAGTACCAGTCCGACCACCGAGAGGACGACGCCCACCGGGTCGATCCGGCCGGGGTTCGGGTCGCGGGAGTCCGGGACCAGCCACACCATCAGGGCGACCGCGACCAGCACGATCGGGACGTTGATCAGGAACACCGAGCCCCACCAGAAGTGGTCCAGCAGGACCCCGCCCGTGATCGGCCCGATCGCGATGGCGAGACCCACGCCGCCCGCCCAGATCCCGATCGCCTTCGGCTGCTCCTCGCGCTCGAAGACGTTCATCAGGACGGCCAGCGTCGCCGGCATCACGAATGCCGCGCCCAGCGCCATCAGCGCCCGGAACGCGATGAGTTGACCCGGCGAGCCGGACTCGGCGGCCAGCGCGGAACCGATCCCGAACACCGCGAGCCCGCCGAGCAGCACCTTCTTGCGGCCGATCCGGTCGCCCAACAGCCCGGCGGAGAACAGGAGTCCGGCGAAGACGAGGGTGTAGGCGTTGATCGCCCACTCCAACTCGCTCTGCGTCGCGCCGAGTCCGACCGGGGCCGGGGTGGAGATGGTCTTGATCGCGACGTTCAGGATCGAGTTGTCGAGCACGACGATCAGCAGGCTCAGCATCAGGACGCCGAGGATCGCCCAGCGCCGTCTGTGGACGGCTTCCGGTATGCGGGGCTCTGCGGGGGCGGCGGGAGTGGTCATACTCCGAGCGTAGGTCCCATTCCGATACGGCACCGATCCGTATCGTTAATCCTTACTCGTCTCTTACCTGCCGGGGGCGCTCTGGCCCCCGTAGTCCTCAGGTGCGACCATGGGAGTGATCCGGGGACGCCGTGAGGGCGCCTCGAGATGACAGAAGGAGCCGTTGCCATGACGCAGCTTTCGGCTGCCCGCACCAAGCCTTCCGACGGCAGCAAAGCGCTGTACGGGGGGAAGGGCACCCGCCGCATCACGGTCCGCGACATCGCCCTCGCCAAGGAGCGCGGCGAGAAGTGGCCCATGCTCACCGCGTACGACGCGATGACCGCGTTCGTCTTCGACGAGGCCGGCATCCCCGTGATCCTCGTCGGCGACTCGGCGGGCAACTGCCACCTCGGCTACGAGACGACCGTACCCGTCACCCTCGACGAGATGACCATGCTCTCCGCGGCCGTCGTGCGCGGGACGACGCGGTCGCTGATCGTCGGCGACCTGCCCTTCGGGTCGTACCAGGAGGGCCCCGTCCAGGCGCTGCGCTCGGCGACCCGGCTGGTCAAGGAGGCCGGGGTCGGCGCGGTCAAGCTGGAGGGGGGCGAGCGGTCCCACGAGCAGATCCGGCTGCTGGTCGAGTCCGGCATCCCCGTCATGGCGCACATCGGGCTGACCCCCCAGTCCGTCAACGCCATGGGCTACCGCGTCCAGGGCCGGGGCGAGGAGGCCGCCGCCCAGCTCCTGCGCGACGCCAAGGCCGTCCAGGACGCGGGCGCCTTCGCCGTCGTCCTCGAACTGGTCCCGGCGGAGATCGCCGCCGAGGTCACCCGCGTCCTGCACATCCCGACGGTGGGCATCGGCGCGGGCCCCGACACCGACGCGCAGGTCCTGGTCTGGACGGACATGCTCGGCCTGACCTCCGGCCGCGTCCCCAAGTTCGTCAAGCAGTACGCCGACCTCCGCAAGGTCATGACCGACGCGGCGAAGGCGTACGCGGAGGACGTGGTGGGCGGAACGTTCCCGCAGGAGGAGCACTCGGTGCACTGAGGCCGAGTGGCTGAGCCACTGAGCCATTTCCGGCACAACAACGCAGCCCGCCGATCGTCCCCCGTCGGCGGGCTGCGTCGTGCGAGCGGTTACGCGGTGTTACACCGACTCCCGCCACCCGTTCGTGATCGGCAGCCTGCGGTCCTTGCCGAAGCCCTTCGCCGAGATCTTCGTGCCCGGCGGGTACTGGCGCCGCTTGTACTCGGCCGTGTCGACCATCCGCAGCGTCCTGACGACCAGCTCGCGGTCGTACCCGGCGGCGGTGATCGCGTCGGCGCCCTGGTCGCGGTCGACGTACAGCTCCAGGATCGCGTCCAGGACCGGGTAGTCGGGCAGGGAGTCCGTGTCGACCTGGCCGGGGCGGAGTTCCGCGCTCGGGGGCTTGGTGATGGAGTTCTCCGGGATCGGCGGGGTCTGGCCGCGCGCGGCGGCAGCCCGGTTGCGCCACTCCGCCAGGCGGAAGATCGACGTCTTGTAGACGTCCTTGATCGGCCCGTACGCGCCCACCGAGTCGCCGTACAGCGTCGAGTACCCCACCGCCAGCTCGGACTTGTTGCCGGGGGCGAGGACGATGTGGCCCTCCTGGTTGGAGATGGCCATCAGGAGCGTGCCGCGCAGCCGGGACTGGAGGTTCTCCTCGGCGAGGCCGGTCAGCTCGGTCGAGGCCATGTACGCGTCGAACATCGGCGCGATCGGCACCGTACGGAAGTTGAGGCCGGTCCGCCGCGCCAGCTCCGCCGCGTCCGCCTTGGAGTGGTCCGAGGAGTACTTGGACGGCATGGAGACGCCGTACACGTTGGCCGCGCCGACCGCGTCGCAGGCGATGGCCGCGACGAGCGCGGAGTCGATGCCGCCGGAGAGGCCGATGAGGACGGACGTGAAGCCGTTCTTCTCGACGTACGCCCTGAGGCCTACCACCAATGCCGAGTACACCTCCTCGTCGTCGTCGAGGCGCTCGGCGTACGCGCCGTGCATCGTCGGCTCGTACGACGCGACGGGGTCCCCCGAGAGGACTACGCGGTCGATGCGCAGCCCGTCGTCGACCACGCCAGTGGGAGCGTCGTCGGAGGCGGCGGGCAGATCGAGGTCCAGGACCACACAGCCCTCGGAGAACTGGGGCGCCCGCGCGATGACCTCCCCGCTCGCGTCGACCACGATCGAGTCGCCGTCGAAGACCAGCTCGTCCTGGCCGCCCATCATCGCGAGGTAGGCGGTCGTGCACCCGGCCTCCTGCGCCCGCTTGCGGACCAGTTCGAGCCGGGTGTCGTCCTTGTCCCGCTCGTACGGCGAGGCGTTGATGGACAGCAGCAGCCCCGCCCCGGCGGAGCGCGCGGCGGGCACCCGGCCGCCGTCCTGCCAGAGGTCCTCGCAGATCGCGAGGGCGACATCGACCCCGCGCACCCGGATCACCGGCATCGTGTCGCCGGGCACGAAGTAGCGGAACTCGTCGAAGACGCCGTAGTTGGGCAGGTGGTGCTTGGCGTACGTCAGCGCCACCTCGCCCCCGTACAGCACCGCGCCCGCGTTGCGCGGGGCGCCCGCCGGCTGGCCGAACCTCGGCTGCGCGGCATCGGAGCGGTCCAAGTAGCCGACGACGACCGGGAGTTCACCGAAGCCCTCGTCGGCGAGGCGGGCGGCGAGGGAGCGCAGCGCCGCACGGGACGCCTCCACGAAGGAGGAGCGTAGGGCGAGGTCCTCGACGGGGTAGCCGGTCAGCACCATCTCCGGGAACGCCACGAGATGCGCACCCTGCTCGGCGGAGTGCCGGGTCCAGCGGAGGACCGCCTCGGCGTTGCCGGTGAGGTCGCCGACGCGGGAGTCGATCTGGTTCAGAGCGAGACGAAGTTGAGGCACGCCCTCCAGTGTAATCGTCAGAGCGACGCGATGGGGTGGTGCGAGGTGTCACCCACCTCACGCCACCCCATCCCGGGTACTAGAGCTCTACCCCTGGAGAGCTACTTCTTCTTGTACGACTCCACGTAGCCCTTCGCGGGCGAGCCCACGCCGGTCACGTCGTCGTACCCCTTCACGGCCGACAGCGAGCTGTCCTTGCCGAGGGTGCGGACGGACGTCGTGACGCCGCCCGTCGCGTCGTACCCGTTGACGAAGTCCAGGCGGGCGACCGCGAGGCCCTTGCCGGTCGGGTTGTCGGTGACGTCGTGGTACACCTTCGTGCCGTACTTCGCGTAGATCTGCGGGTTCGCGAAGCCGATCGCCTTGCCGCCGCGCGCCTGCTGGGCGAGCGCCTGGACGGCCGCGATGACGGGCGCGGCGAGCGAGGTGCCGCCGATGCGGTACTCGGCGTACTGCTGCGAGCCGTCCGGGAAGGTCTGCGTCTGGCCGACCTTGAAGCCGGTGTTCGGGTCGGCGATCGCGGCGATGTCCGGGAGGACCCGGTTGCCGTCGGCGCTGTTGGCCTTGGCGAGCGCGTCCGGCACGATGCCCTTCTGGTAGAAGGGCTGGGGGACGGTCTTGCTGGTGCCGCCGCCCGCGCCGGAGGTGTACGCGCCCGGGAACCCGTCCCAGCTCTTGCCGTCGGCCGACAGGGTCGCCTTCTCGGTGCCCCAGCCGGTCTCCCAGAGGTACTTGTCGCCCTTGCCGACCGCCAGCGAGGTCCCGCCGACCGCCGTCACCCACGCCGAGTTGGCCGGGGTGTCGACCTGCTTGGTGCCGGTGTGGGCGACCTCGTCCCCGTCGTCACCCGACGAGAAGTAGAAGCCGATGCCCTCGACCGCGCCGAGCTGGAACGTCTGGTCGTACGCGGCGGCCAGGTCCGGCGTCTGGTTGGCCTCGATGTCGCCCCAGGAGTTGGAGACGATGTCGGCGAGGTGGTTGTCGACGACCTTGTTGAGCGCGTCGAGCAGGTCGTCGTCGTTGCAGGAGGCGCTGCCGACGTACGTCACGTTCGCGTCCGGCGCGAGAGCGTGCACGGCCTCGACGTCGAGGGTCTCCTCGCCGTACCAGCCGGCCGCCTTGCACTCCGCCGTGTGCGTGTACGTCTTCGGCAGCGACTGCGTCAGCTGGCCGGTCTTCCACTTCGCGTCGCCGTGCGCCTTGGCGTAGGTCTGCGCGTCGAACGCGATCGTCGGGGAGGCGTAGGCATCCGTGATGGCGATGCGCACGCCCTTGCCGGTGTACTTTCCGGCGCCGTACGCGGCCCGCAGCTGCTTGCCGGTGTAGCCCTGCACGGCGTACGGGATCTTCGTGCCGTACGCGTCCGGCAGCGTGGTCGCCGTCCTGGAGCCGTAGTACGAGGAGAACGGGCCCGCGTTCTTGAACACCTCGTCGGGGACCGGGAGTTGGTCCTTGGCGTCGGCCCGGTGCGGCGCGTTGTCGAGGCCGGTGACGGTCAGGACGGCGTCGTTCAGGGTCGCCGGGACGGAGGCCGCCTTGGCGGGGGCGCGGTAAGTGCGCCCGCTCTTCGTGTAGTTGTGCAGCTGGGTGCCGAACGCCCGCTCGGCGGACGCGACATCGCCGCTCACCGACACGTAGTGCTGTGTCGTACCGGTCACTTGGAGGCCGGCCTGGGACAGCCACGCCTTCACCGCGGCCACCTGCGCCGGGGTCGCGCCGAAGCGGGACTGCGCCTGCTGGGCGCTCAAGTAGGCGCCGTACGACGCTGAGTTCGGGTCGGAGACGGACTTCGCGAGGGCGGCGAGCCCCTTCGCGTCCCGCCCGGCGAGGTAGACGCGGGCGGTGACCTGGGCGCTGTCCGCGGTGGCACCCCGGTCGGCCCGCGCGGTCGCCCACGCCGGCTTGGTCCCGGCCAGCGTGTCACGGGCCGGGGTGTCCGCGGCGTGGGCCGCGGGTATCCCGAGCGCCAGCGCGCCGGCGATCATCGGCAGCGTCGCCGCCAGGCTCACTCCGGCGCGCAGCGCGGCACGGTTGGATCTCATGAGACCCCCTGTCATGTGGTTCGACGAGAGCGGATCACTCGACGTGCCGGTCACTCTCGCGATGAACGGTTCATGCCAGGGGAATGCGGGAACCAAGAGGGAGCCAAGTGGCGTCCTTCTGGGGTGATTTGGTGGATATCTCCGTGAACTGTAGGGAAAACCCTACGGCCTGGCCGCCGCGCCCCGTTCCTTGAGCATGTCCGCCATCAGCCCGATCTCCGACTCCTGCGCCGCGACCATGCCCTGGGCCAGCCGTTTCTCCACGCCGACCGCGCACTTGGAGACACAGCCCTCGGCCATGTGCACCCCGCCCTTGTGGTGGTCGGTCATCAGCTGGAGGAAGAACACCTCGGCCTGCTTGCCGCTGAGCGAACGCAGCTTGTCCAGCTCGGAGTTGGTGGCCATGCCGGGCATCAGCGCGCCGTCCTTGCCGGACGCGAGGTTGCCCATGCCCATCCATGTCATCGGCGCTTGCGCGGACACCTTCGGCAGGCCCCACAGGTCCAACCAGCCGATGAGCATGCCCCGTTGGTTCGCCTGCGTCTGCGCGATGTCGTAAGCGAGCCTGCGCACCTCCTCGTCGTCCGTGCGGTCGCGCACGATGTACGACATCTCCACGGCCTGCTGGTGGTGCACGGCCATGTCCCGCGCGAACCCGGCGTCCGCCGAGTCCGCCGCGGGCACCGACAGCGTCCGCTCCGCGCCGTCGTCCTGCGTCACCGCGTACGCGATACCGCCGGCCGCCAGCAGCGCGGTCACCGCCGCGCCGGTCAGGATGGGTGCGAGCCTCACTTCGCCAGCCCGCCCGTGCACGCGGCGCCCGGCTCCGGGGTCTGCTCGCCCTGGACGTACTTCTCGAAGAACTTGTCCACGTTCGGGTCGCTCGCCGCGGTCACCGTCCGCTGGTGGCCCCACGCCGTCAGCATGATCGGGTCCGCCTGCTTGTCGTCCGGGCTCATCAGCGTGTACGGCGTCTTCTTGACCTTCTCGGCCAGCGCGTCGACGTCGGCCTTCGCGGCCTTCGCGTTGTACGTCACCCACACCGC
>NZ_LIRL01000556.1 GCF_001419795.1 Streptomyces niveiscabiei | reverse complement strand
AGGTGGTGGAGGGGGAGGTGGAAGTCGGGGTGGTACACGAGGGGTACCTCTCAGGTAGTGGTGATGGGGAAGACATGGCTGTGGGCGCGGATCTGCTGGGTCCCGGGGGTGCCCTCGGGGACGGCGCGGCTGCGGTACTTCTCGTACACGCGGTGGACGTCCTGGATGAACTCGAGCGTCTGCTCCGGGGTGAGCCGCAGCGTCGTACTGCTCATGTCCCAGGCGAGGTTCCACTCCTCCGGCCATGAGTCGCGGTTGCCCAGCCAGGTCGCCAGGTCCCGGGTGTGGCTGGTCGCGACCTCGTGCATGTAGAGGTCCGCGGCTCCGCGTACGGCCGGGTCGGCGTCGGTGAGCAGCTCGTCGTCGAACTCCAGGCCGGTGTGGGTGGCCTTCCACCAGCGCTCGCGTCCCTTGCCCTGTCCGGGGTCGTCCTCGATGAAGCCGTACTCGGCGAGCTGGCGGAGGTGGTAGCTGGTGGCGCCGCTGGACTCGCCCAGTTTCTCGGCGAGTTGGGACGCGGTCGCCGGGCCGCCGAAGCGGAGGGCGTCCAGGAGCTGCATACGGAGCGGGTGTGCCAGCCCTCGGAGGGAGCGGGCGTCGATCTTGCGCACCTCGGGGTGCTGGGGGTCGGCCATGGATGCAAAGGTAGCGTTGCAAAGAAACCTCTGCAAGGGTTTTTTGCAAGGAACCCTTTGCATCGATCCCTTTGTGCCGATCCCTTCGTAACTCCCGCCTCCCTCGCCTCACTTCACTTCACGAACCCCTGCTCCTTCATCCACTCCAACGCCACCTGATGCGGATCCTCCCCGTCGACATCCACCTTCGCGTTCAGCTCCTGAGCCACCGCGTTGTTCAGCCGAGCCGAGATCGGGTCCAACACCCCAGCGATCGCAGGCCACTTCTTCATCACCTTGGAGTTGATCTCGGGCGCCGCGTTGTAGTTGGGGAAGAAGTGCCGGTCGTCCTCCATGACGACGAGGTCCATCGCCTTGATCCGCCCGTCGGTCGTGTACACCTCGCCGTACGTGCAGTGCCCCTTCTCGGTCTGCGTGTAGATGATCCCGGAGTCCATCTGCGTGATCCGGGACGACGGCACACTCATCCCGTACGCCCTCTGCATCCCCGGCAACCCGTCCGCCCGGTTCGCGAACTCGCTCTCGACGCACAGGGAGACGGCCTTGGGGTCGGACTTGGCGAGCGCGGCGACCTGGGAGAGGGTCTTCGTGCCGTACTTCTCGTAGGCGGCCCGGTTCATGGCGAGCGCGTACGTGTTGTTGACCTGCGACGGGGGCAGCCAGGTGAGCCCGTCGCGGGCGTCGGCCCTGCGGACGGCCTCCCACTGGGCCTGCGGATCGGTGATGGGCTTGCTGTTGCCGAGGTAGGTGATCCAGGCGGTCCCGGTGTATTCGTACATCCCGTCCGCGTCGCCCTTCTTGACGGCCTCGCGCGCCCCGATGGACCCCTGGATGCCGGTCCGGTCGAGGACGTGCGCGCCGGCGGCCTGGAGGGCGATGCCCATCATCGCGCCGAGGATGAGGTTCTCGGTGAAGGACTTCGACGTCACCGTGAGGTCGGCCCCTTCGAGGGGCTTGCCCCGCCCGATCGTGCCGGGTTCGACGTCGTCGACCATGGGCGAGCCGGACGTCAGCCCGCAGGACGAGAGCAGCGCGGCCGACACCAGAAGACTCAGCGCGCGTCTCACCGGCCCACCTCCAATCCCCTTGGCCGCAACAGGAGTTCGGCGATGGACGCCAGCCAGTCCACGAGCAGCGCGAGCGCCACCGTCAGGATCGAGCCCAACACCAGTACGGGCATACGCTGGTTGGTGATCCCGGTCGTGATCAGCACCCCGAGCCCGCCGCCCCCGCCGAACGTCGCGAGGGCCGCCGTACCGACGTTGAGGACGAGCGCCGTACGGACGCCCGCGAGGATCAGCGGTACGGCGAGGGGGAGTTCGACGCGGGACAGGACGCCGAGGGGGGACATGCCGATGCCGCGCGCGGCCTCCAGGAGCGTCGGGTCGTTCGCGCGCAGCCCGGCGATCGTGTTGGAGAGGACCGGCAGGACGGCGTAGGCGATGATCCCGATGAGCGCGGCCTTCTCGCCGATGCCGAGCCAGATGACGAGGAGCGCCAACAGGCCGATGGCCGGGGTGGCTTGGCCGATGTTGGCGATCGCCATGACGACCGGCGCGGCCCTGCGCAGCGCGCCGCGCGTGAGCAGGACGCCGAGCGGGATGGCGATGATGAGGACGAAGAACGTGGAGATCGCGGTGAGTTGGACGTGCTGCCACAGCGCCTTGGAGACCTGGCCGCCGGAGAGCGCGTTCTCGGAGATCGGGTCCAGGTCGGCCTGCTGGAACCAGAGCCAGGTGCCGAGCAGGAGGGCGACGAGGAAGCCGGGCAGGACGGTCAACTTGGGCCAGCCGATACGGGGCTGAGCCGTACCGGAAGTCCCGGACGGCGACTCCGCGGAACCGGCGCCGGTGCCGGTGCCGCCGTCGGCGTCAGAACCGACCCCGGCCCCGGTCCCCGTCCCGGCCTCGGTCCCGGGGGAGCGCGCCTCTGGAGTCCTCACGCCTTCTCCTCCCCGCCGTCGCCCTCCTGCTCCGCGTGCGTCTGCGCCGCCCGCGTCTCCTCCAACTCGTGCTGGTGCTCCATCGCTTCGAGCCGGTCGGCCTCCAGGAGTTCGTGCACGGAGTTCATCAGCGTCTCCATGTCGACGACCCCGGTGTACTCCCCGCGCCGCCCGGTGACGGCCGTCCGCCCGGAGCTGTCGGTGAGGACGGCCTCCAGCGCGTCCCGCAGCGTCGCGTCCCGCGTCACGGTGTCGTTGACGAGCGTCCCGGCGCGCGCCAGCGACCCCTTCGCGCGCATCAAGTCCCCGCGCCGCAGCCACTTGTAGGGCCGGCCGCGCTTGTCGAGGAGGAGGATCTCGTTGGTCCCGCTGTCGCGCAGCTTGTTGAAGATGACCTGGAGCGGATCGTCGACGGTGACCGTCGGATAGTCGGTGATCGGCACGTCCCGTACGCGCGTGAGGTTGAGCCGCTTCAACGCGGCCCCGGCGCCGACGAATCCGGACACGAAGTCGTCGGCGGGGTTGGTGAGGATCGCCTCCGGCGTGTCGAACTGCGCGATGTGGGACCGCTCGCGCAGCACCGCGATCCGGTCGCCGAGCTTGATCGCCTCGTCGAAGTCGTGGGTGACGAAGACGATCGTCTTGTGCAACTCGTGCTGGAGCCGGATGAGTTCGTCCTGGAGATGGTCGCGGGTGATGGGGTCGACGGCCCCGAACGGCTCGTCCATCAGCAGTACGGGCGGATCGGCCGCCAACGCCCGCGCCACGCCCACGCGTTGCTGCTGTCCGCCGGACAACTGCCGTGGATAGCGCCCGTGGAACTCGCCCGGGTCGAGCCCGACGAGGTCGAGCATCTCCTCGACCCGCGCCTTGATCCGGCCCTTGGGCCAGCCCACCATCTTCGGTACCAGCGCGATGTTCTGAGCGACCGTCAGATGCGGGAAGAGGCCGGACGACTGGATCGCGTACCCGACCTTGCGGCGCAGCTTCACCGGGTCGATGTCGGTGACGTCCTCGCCGCCGATCCTGATCCGCCCGCCGGACGGCTCGATCAGCCGGTTGATCATCTTCAGCGTCGTCGACTTCCCGCACCCGGAGGGGCCGACGAAGATGACCGTCTCGCCCGCCTTGATCTCCATGTTCACGTTGTCGACGGACGGGTTGGGGTTGCCCGGATAGCGTTTGGAGAGGTTCTCCAGCTCGATCGAGGCACCCAAGGATTCAGACACGGATCCCCCTGGGAATCGTGAGCCGCCCGATGAGGACGTACGCGGCGTCGAACAGCAGCGCCAGGACGACGATCCCGAGCGTGCCGGCGAGGACCTGGTTGAGCGCGTTCTTGCTGCCGAGCGAGGCGATCCCCCGGAAGATCTCGTTGCCGAGCCCCGGACCCGAGGCGTACGCGGCGATCGCGGCGATGCCCATCAGCATCTGGGTCGCGACCCTGATCCCGGTCAGGATCGGCGGCCAGGCGAGCGGCAGTTCGACCTTCACCAGCCGCGCCGGACGGGACATCCCGATGCCCTTCGCGGCGTCCACCAGCGAGGGGTCCACCCCTCGTAGTCCGACGATGGAGTTACGCACGATGGGGAGCAACCCGTACAACGTGAGAGCTACGACCGTGGGGGGTACCCCCAGTCCGACGACGGGGACGAGCAGGCCGATCATGGCCAGCGAGGGGATCGTCAGGATGGTCGCCGTCGCGCTGGTGGCGAAGTTCCCCGCCCACTCGCTGCGGTAGGTGAGCACCCCGATCGCGACCCCGATGACGGTCGCGAGCAGCATGCACTGGAAGACCGCGCTGGCGTGCTGCAACGCGTCGGTGAGCAGTTGCTGATGCCGGTTGTCGAGGTACTCCCAGAAGCTCACACACCTTCACCTCAGCTCATTCGCGCGACGCCTCCTCCACCAGCGGGATGATCCGCAGCGGCACCGGGTTCTCCATCACGATCGCGGTGGAGGCCCGGACGATGCCATCAAAACCGACAACCAGGTCGATCACCCGCTGGAGATCCGCGTTGGACCGCGCGACCAGCCGGCACAGCATGTCCCCGCTGCCGGTCGTGGTGTGCAGCTCCAGGACCTCCGGCACGGTGCTCAAGTGCGCCCGGATCGCGGGCCCTTGGCCCTGGCGGATCTGGAGCGTCGCGAACGCCGTCACCGGGTAGCCGAGCGCCGCCGGATCGACCTCGGGACCGAATCCGCGGATGACTCCATTCGACGTAAGCCGGTCGAGGCGCGCCTGCACGGTCCCGCGCGCCACCCCGAGCCGCCGGGACATCTCCAGTACCCCGATCCGCGGCTCGCGCGCCAGCAGCACGATGATCCGCCCGTCCAGCCGGTCGATCCCCATGGCCCGGTCTCCTCGATGGTCATCCTGTACAGAAGAGGCGGTACTAACGCTGTAGTACCGAGCATATTGCCCAGCCGAACCGGGAACTGTTGCGCAGCTTGCGATCCCGGAGTGACCCTGAAGTATGACGCAGACCACACACCACACTCCCGACACCGCCCGGCAGGCCGACCCCTTCCCGGTCAAGGGAATGGACGCGGTCGTCTTCGCCGTCGGCAACGCCAAGCAGGCGGCGCACTACTACTCCACCGCCTTCGGCATGCGCCTGGTCGCCTACTCCGGACCGGAGACCGGCAGCCGCGAGACCGCGAGCTACGTCCTGGAGAGCGGCTCCGCCCGCTTCGTCCTCACCTCGGTCATCCGCCCCGCGACGGACTGGGGCCGCTTCCTGGCCGGTCACGTCGCCGCGCACGGCGACGGCGTCGTCGACCTCGCGATCGAGGTCCCGGACGCCCGCCGCGCCCACGCCTACGCCGTCGAGCACGGCGCCCGCTCCCTCGCCGAGCCCCACGAGGTGAAGGACGAGCACGGCACCGTCGTCCTCGCCGCCATCGCCACCTACGGCGAGACCCGCCACACCCTCGTGGAACGCCAGGACTACGACGGCCCGTACCTCCCCGGTTTTACGGCGGCGACGCCCCTCGTCGAGGCGCCCGCGCAGCGCATGTTCCAGGCGGTCGACCACTGCGTCGGGAACGTCGAGCTCGGCCGGATGAACGAGTGGGTCGGCTTCTACAACCGGGTCATGGGCTTCACGAACATGAAGGAGTTCGTCGGCGACGACATCGCCACCGAGTACAGCGCCCTGATGTCGAAGGTCGTCGCGGACGGCACCCTGAAGGTCAAGTTCCCCATCAACGAACCCGCGTTGGGGAAGAAGAAGTCCCAGATCGACGAGTACCTGGAGTTCTACGGCGGCGCCGGCGTCCAGCACATCGCCCTCAACACCAACGACATCGTCGCCACGGTGACGGCCATGCGGGCGGCGGGAGTCCAGTTCCTCGACACCCCCGACTCCTACTACGACACCCTCGGCGAGTGGGTCGGCGACACCCGCGTCCCCCTCGGCACCCTGCGCGAGCTGAAGATCCTCGCCGACCGCGACGAGGACGGCTACCTGCTCCAGATCTTCACCAAGCCGGTCCAGGACCGCCCGACCGTCTTCTTCGAACTCATCGAACGCCACGGCTCGATGGGCTTCGGCAAGGGCAACTTCAAGGCCCTCTTCGAAGCCATCGAACGCGAACAGGCCAAGCGCGGAAACCTGTAACCCTCCTACCGCCTACGGGACTTGGGCACGGGTACGGCCGGCGGCTCACCCAGCGCCCGCAACGCGGCCCGTGCCCGGGGCGCCCACAGCGGCGAGAACCCCGGGTTGATCCGCAAGGCGTCCTGGAGGTGCCGGCGGGCGGGCCCGTGCTTGCCCAACTCCCGCTCGATCGCGCCCCGGTGGAAGGCGTACGCCGCGCTGCGCACCCCGCCGCCCTTCGTGCCGTCCGTCGCGATCGACGCGTACCAGAGGGCCTTCTTGTGCTGTCCGGCCCGGTGCAGGGCCCACCCGAGCGCGTCGGCGACCGCGATGCCCGGCTGGCGGCGCCACTCGGCGCGCAGTCGCGTCACCGCCGCCTCCGGCTCGCCGTGATCGGCCTCGAACCGGCCGAGCAGCACCTCGTTGCCGACCCCGGCCGCGCTGTCCTGGCGGATCCGGGCGCGCATCAACTCGTACTCGGCGTGGGCCTGTTCGGCCAGGCCCAGCGACTCGTACAACTCGCCCAGCTCCAGGGCGTACTCGGGCAGCGGCTGGCCGGCGAGCGCCGACCTGTAGGCGGCCACCGCCTCCGCCGTGCGGCCCAGCGCGGCCAGCGTCCTGCCCTGGCCGGCCTGCGCCGCCCGCTGGTCGGGGTCGAGGCGGACGGCCTCCTGGAAGTGGCGCAGCGCGTCCGGGAAGTCGCCGCGCTCCCAGGAGAGTTGTCCGGCCTGCTCCAGCAACGCGGCCTGTTCGGCGGGGGAGTTCGCCTTCGCGGACGCGTCGTACAGCACGGCCGCCGCGTCCTCGCGCCAGCCCCGGTCCCGGTACACCGCCGACGCCTTCGCCTGCACGGCCGGGCCCGCGTGCAGCTCCATGAGCTTCTCCAGGGTGGCGCGGGCCTTCTGGTAGTCGCCGAGGCCGGTGTACGCGTCGATCAGCGGGCCGTACGCCGTCCAGCGCTTCGGCGCCGCCTTCACCGCCGCCTCGCCCCACTCCCGGGCGCCCCGGAAGTCCCGGCGGGCGCCCGCGAGGGCGGCGAGACCGGTGAGCGCGTCGGGGGTGCGGGACGCGTGCAGGGAGGCGCGCAGGGCGTGTTCGGCCTTGGGGTAGTACACGGTTACCTCCGCGGTCCTACGCCCCCGCTCGACGTACGCCGCGCCGAGCACGGCCCACGCGGGCGCGTCGCCCGGGTGGCGCCGTACGAACGCCTCGCGCTCGCCGATCAGCGCCGTGAGGTCCGGGAGGGCCGCCGCCATGCCGGTGGTGACGGCCGCGTGCGCCAGCGCGCCGGGCGCCGGGGCGGGGGCGCGGCGGACGGGGGCGGAC
>NZ_LIRL01000555.1 GCF_001419795.1 Streptomyces niveiscabiei | reverse complement strand
GCGGCCCGACGTCGTCCTGATGGACATCCGGATGCCCGCCGTGGACGGCCTCACCGCCACCGAACACCTGCGCGCCCGCGCGGACGCGCCCCAGGTCGTCGTCCTCACCACCTTCCACGCCGACGAACAGGTCCTGCGCGCTCTGCGCGCGGGCGCCGCCGGATTCGTCCTCAAGGACACGCCGCCCGCCGAGATCCTCGACGCGGTCCGCAGGGTCGCGGCCGGCGACCCGGTCCTGTCACCCGTCGTCACCCGCCAGTTGATGGCCCACGCGGCCGGCACCGCCGCCGACACCCGCCACGCGCGCGCCCGCACGCGCATGGCCGAACTCGGCGACCGCGAACGGGAGGTCGTCGTCCGCGTCGGCCGCGGCATGAGCAACGCCGAGATCGCCGCCGAGCTGTTCATGAGCGTCGCGACCGTCAAGTCCCACGTCTCCCGGATCCTCGCCCGGCTCAGCCTCAACAACCGCGTCCAGATCGCGCTGCTCGCCTACGACGCGGGGCTGCTCGACGAAGAGGCGTAGCCCGGCGGGCACTTCACGCCGCCGCCGTCCGTTGCAGGGGTGACGGGGGGCGGGGTGACGGGAGGGGAAGGCATGGGTGACGTGGTCGATCTGTGGGGGTCCGGCGAGCGGGGAGTCGTCGACCTGACGGACCTGGGGGACGATTTCCGGCGCGACCCGCACCCCGTGTACGCGCGCCTGCGCGAACGCGGCCCGGTGCACCGGGTGCTGCTCGGCGGAGCCGACGGCGCGTGGGAGACCTGGCTCGTCGTCGGGTACGAGGAGGCGCGGGCCGCGCTCGCCGACGGCAGGCTCGCCAAGGACCAGCGCGGGCTGGCCGGCGGCGACCCCGACGAGTCGGTGATCGGCCGTCATCTGCTCGGCACCGACCCGCCCGAGCACACCCGCCTGCGCTCCCTCGTCACGCGCGCGTTCACCGCGCGCCGCGTGCAGAGCCTCGCCCCCAGGGTCCAGGAGATCACCGACGGACTCCTCGACGCGATGATCCCGCGCGGGCGCGCCGACCTCGTCGACGCCTTCTCCTTCCCGCTGCCCATCACCGTCATCTGCGAACTCCTCGGCGTCCCCGAACTGGACCGCGCCGCCTTCCGCGCGATGTCCACCGAGGTCGTCGCGCCCAGCGGACCCGGCACCGGCGCCGAGGCGTTCGCGCGCCTCTCCGGTTACCTGACCGAGCTGATCGAGGACAAGCGCTGCACCGCGCCCACCGACGACCTGCTGAGCGACCTGATCCGCACCACCGCCGAGGACGGCGACCGCCTCTCCATGGCCGAACTGCGCGGCATGGCCTTCCTGCTGCTCATCGCCGGCCACGAGACGACCGTCAACCTGATCACCAACACCGTGCACGCGCTCCTGACCCGCCCCGGCCTCCTCGACGCCCTGCGCGCGGACCCCGGCCTCCTCGACGGCGTCATCGAGGAGACCCTGCGCTGGGAGGGACCGGTGGCCAACGCGACGTTCCGGTACGCCGCGCAGCCCCTGGAGATCGGCGGCACCCCGATAGCCGAGGGCGCCTCCGTGGTCATCGGCCTCGCCGCGCCCAACCGCGACCCCGCGCGCTACCCCGACCCCGACCGCTTCGACCCCCGCCGCGACACCCGGGGCCACCTCGCGTTCGGGCACGGCATCCACTACTGCCTCGGCGCCCCGCTGGCCCGCCTGGAGGCGCGTACGGCCATCGCCTCGCTCCTGGAGCGCGCGCCCGGACTCGCCCTCGACGGGCCGACCGGGGAGTGGTTGCCGGGGATGCTGATCCGCGGGGTGCGGAGCCTGCCGGTGCGGTGGCCGACGGGGTGAGCCGGGCACCGCGCGGGGGCGGCCGGAGCCCTGCGGAGGGCCGGGGTGTCTCTGCCGGAGGCGGCGGGGAAACCGGTCGGTCGGCCCGTAGAGCTGAGGCCGGTTCGCATTTATGCGCGTCAGTACGGCCCCAGCTACGCGTGCGCCCCCGGCAGCTCCCCCAGATACACCGGTCTGCGCTCCCGCAGGGACACGTCGCACGCCTCCGCGATCCGCTGCGCCTGGAGCGCCTCACGGCCGTCGCAGGGGTTCGCGCGCTCGCCCCGGACCACTTCGACGAACGCGTTCAGCTCGGCCTCGTAGGACGGCGCGAAACGCTCCAGGAAGCCGCTCCAGGGCTTGTCGGCGGCGGGCGGGCCGGTCGGCTCGGTGGAGGCGATGGGCGTCCGGTCGTCCAGGCCCACGACGATCTGGTCCAGCTCCCCGGCCAGCTCCATGCGCACGTCGTACCCGGCGCCGTTCATCCGCGTCGCCGTGGCCGTCGCCAGCGTGCCGCCCTCCAGGGTCAGGACGGCCGCCGCCGTATCGGCGTCCCGCGCCGCGCGGAACATCGGCGGGCCCGCGTCCGACCCCATCGCGTACACCTCGGTCACCTCGCGGCCGGTCACCCAGCGCAGCGCGTCGAAGTCGTGAACCAGGGCGTCCCGGTAGATCCCGCCGGACACCGGCAGCCACTCGGCGGGCGGCGGGGACTGGTCGGAGGTCACCGCGCGCACGGTGTGCAGCCGCCCCAGACGCCCCGCGTGGACGGCCTCGCGCGCGCCCGCGTACCCGTTGTCGAACCGCCGCTGGAAGCCCATCTGGAGGACCGTCCCGGCCGCCTCGACCTCGGCGATCGCCGCCAGCGTCCCCGGCAGGTCCAGGGCGATCGGCTTCTCGCAGAACACCGGCAGGCCCGAGCGCGCCGCCCGTCCGATCAGCTCCGCGTGCGCGGCGGTGGCCGTCGTGATCACCACCGCGTCCACGCCCCAGCGGAAGATCTCGTCCACTCCGGGCGCCGCCGTCTCGCCGAGCCTGAGCGCCACCTCCTGCGCCCGCGCGGGGTCCGCGTCCGTCAGGATCAGCGAACCGACCTCGCGGTGCCGCCGCAGTGTGTTCGCATGAATCGTGCCGATGCGGCCCGTCCCGATGACCCCGATACGCATGAGGACAAAGTGAGGTCGTGGGCCGCACCCTGTCAATCCGCATGTCCGGACAATCTGACTGCGCAACTTCCCGTCGACGGACCCCACGGCTACGCTCGGGCCGTGCCGAAACCAGAAGTGGACCCGACCGTGCAGCTCGAACTCCGCGTGGACAGAAGCTCTCCGGTGCCGTTGTACTTCCAGCTGTCGCAGCAGCTGGAGGCGGCCATCGAGCACGGCTCGCTCACCCCCGGCAGCCTCCTCGGCAACGAGATCGAACTCGCCGGGCGCCTCGGCCTGTCCCGCCCGACCGTCCGCCAGGCCATCCAGTCCCTCGTCGACAAAGGGCTCCTCGTACGCCGCCGGGGCGTCGGCACCCAGGTCGTGCACAGCCAGGTCAAGCGGCCCCTCGAACTGAGCAGCCTCTACGACGACCTGGAGGCGGCCGGCCAGCGCCCCGCGACGACCGTCCTGGTCAACACGGCCGTCCCCGCCACCGCCGAGATCGCCGCCGCGCTCGGGGTCGCCGAGGGCAGCGAGGTCCAGCGCGTCGAACGCCTGCGCCTCGCGCACGGCGAGCCGATGGCCTACCTGTGCAACCACCTGCCCGCCGGGCTCCTCGACCTCGACACCGGCCAGCTGGAGGCCACCGGCCTCTACCGCCTCATGCGCGCCGCCGGGATCACCCTCCACAGCGCCCGCCAGTCCATCGGCGCGCGCGCGGCGACCGCCTCCGAGGCCGACCGCCTCGCCGAGCCCGAGGGCGCGCCCCTGCTCACCATGCAGCGCACCACGTTCGACGACACCGGCCGCGCGGTCGAGTTCGGCGACCACATCTACCGGCCCAGCCGCTACTCCTTCGAGTTCCAGCTTCTCGTACGGCCCTGAGGGCGCCGTATGCCGTCGGGGCCCGCGCGGGACGACCTGCGCGGGCCTTTTCGCGAGCCCTTTTCGTAACCCCTTTTCGTGCTCCCGCGTGCGCGCGTGGCGGCTGCTGATTTCGTGGCGCCCGCGCGCGTGTCGGAAAGGGCATCCGTCCTGATGTCCGGACAATGCGACCGAGTCGCGGTCCCCGGCCGCGCCTCTGTCGATCCCCGTGTTCGATACTGGGGCGTTTGCGTCCGGTGAGCGGTCACCGGGTGCGGGCGTACGACAGAGCACGGCAAGACGGCAAGAAGGGCACGGCCTCGTGGCACGGTTTCGGACCTGGGCAGGGATCGCGGTGGCGGGGGCGCTGTGCGTGTCCCTCGCGGGATGCAGCAGCACCGGGGGCAAGCGCGCCGAGGACGCCCGCAAGGCCGCGTCGGCCCAGGGCAAGGCGGCGGTGAACACACCCCGCTGGACCTTCGCGATGATCACCCATTCCGGCGACGGGGACACCTTCTGGGACATCGTCCAGAACGGCGCCAAGCAGGCCGCCGTCAAGGACAACATCAACTTCCTGTACTCCCACGACGACGAGGCCCAGCAGCAGGCCCAGCTCGTCGACGCGGCCGTCGACAAGAAGGTCGACGGCATCATCGTCACCCTCGCGAAGCCGGACGCCCTGAAAGCGTCCGTCGCGCGCGCGGTGAAGGCCGGTATCCCCGTCATCACCGTCAACTCCGGCTCCGCCGAGTCCAAGGCGTTCGGCGCGCTCACGCACATCGGCCAGGACGAGACCGTCGCCGGCGAGGCCGTCGGCGAGGAACTCACCAAGCGCGGGAAGAAGAAGGCCGTCTGCGTCCTGCACGAACAGGGCAACGTCGGCCACGAACAGCGCTGCGCGGGCGTCGCCAAGACGTTCACCGGCAGCGTCCAGAACCTGTACGTCACCGGCACCAACATGCCCGACGTGCAGTCCGCCATCGAGGCCAAACTCCAGGCCGACACGTCCGTCGACGCCGTCGTCACCCTCGGCGCGCCGTACGCCGACACCGCCGTCAAGGCGAAGCAGGGCGCCGGCAGCAAGGCCGAGATCGACACCTTCGACCTCAACGCCAAGGTCGCCGCGGGCCTCTCCGACGGCTCCCTCGGCTTCGCGGTCGACCAGCAGCCGTATCTCCAGGGCTACGAGGCCGTCGACCTGCTCTGGCTGTATCGATACAACGACGACGCCCTCGGCGGCGGCAAGCCCGTCCTGACCGGCCCTCAGATCATCACCAAGGACCAGGCGGCCCGGCTCGCCCAGTACACCGAGCGGGGCACCCGATGACCGCCACGACCGACGAACGCCTCCTGGAGACCTCCCCGCTGCGCCGCCTCCTCGGCCGGCCCGAACTGGGGTCCGTGGTCGGCGCGATCGCCGTCTTCCTGTTCTTCGCGATCACCGCCGACAGCTTCCTGCGCGCCGCGAGCCTGTCCACCGTCCTGTACGCGTCCTCGACGATCGGCATCATGGCCGTCCCCGTCGCCCTGCTGATGATCGGCGGCGAGTTCGACCTGTCGGCGGGCGTCATGGTGACGTCGTCAGCATTGATCTCGTCCATGTTCAGCTACCAGATGACGGCCAACGTCTGGGTCGGCGTCGGCGTGTCCCTGCTGGTCACGCTCGCGATCGGCGCGTTCAACGGGTACGTGCTCACCCGCACCGGCCTGCCCAGCTTCATCGTCACGCTCGGCACGTTCCTCATGTTGACCGGGTTGAATCTCGGCTTGACCAAGTTGATCGACGACACGGTGTCCACCAAGAGCATCGCCGACATGGAGGGCTTCCCCTCCGCCCGCGACCTCTTCGCCTCCACGTTCACCATCGGCGGCGTCGACTTCAAGGTCACCATCCTGTGGTGGCTCGGCCTCGTCGCCCTCGCCTCCTGGATCCTGCTGCGCACCCGCGCGGGCAACTGGATCTTCGCCGTCGGCGGCAACGAGGACGCGGCCCGCGCGGTCGGCGTACCCGTCGTCCGCACGAAGATCGGCCTCTACATGGGCGTCGCCCTCGGAGCATGGATCTCCGGTCAACATCTGCTGTTCAGCTACGACGTCGTCCAGTCCGGCGAGGGCGTCGGCAACGAGTTGATCTACATCATCGCGGCCGTCATCGGCGGCTGCCTGATCACCGGCGGCTACGGCAGCGCCGTCGGCTCGGCGGTCGGCGCGCTCATCTTCGGCATGACCAGCAAGGGCATCGTCTTCGCCGAGTGGAACCCCGACTGGTTCAAGTTCTTCCTCGGAGCGATGCTGCTCCTCGCGACCCTCCTCAACACGTGGGTCCGCAAGCGCGCGGAGGCGACCAAGTGACCCTCGTCGAACTGACCGACGTCAGCAAGCACTACGGCAACATCCGCGCACTGGAGGGCGTCTCGCTCGCCGTCAACGCCGGCGAGATCACCTGCGTCCTCGGCGACAACGGCGCCGGCAAGTCAACATTGATCAAGATCATTGCCGGGCTGCATCAACATGACGGCGGCACGCTCAACATTGACGGCGAATCAACCCGCCTGACCTCCCCGCGCGACGCCCTCGACCGAGGCATCGCCACCGTCTACCAGGACCTCGCCGTCGTCGGCCTCATGCCCGTGTGGCGCAACTTCTTCCTCGGCTCCGAACCTCGCGTCGGCAAGGGCCCCTTCAAACGCCTCGACACGGACTTCATGCGCCGCACGACCCACGCGGAACTGCTCCGCATGGGCATCGACCTGCGCGACGTTGATCAACCCATCGGCACACTGTCGGGCGGCGAACGCCAGTGTGTGGCGATCGCGAGGGCGGTGTACTTCGGCGCGAAGGTCCTGGTCCTGGACGAGCCCACAGCAGCGCTCGGCGTAAAACAGTCGGGCGTGGTCCTCAAGTACGTGGCGGCGGCGAGGGACGAGGGCCTGGGCGTGGTCTTCATCACCCACAACCCGCATCACGCGTACATGGTGGGGGACAGATTCGTCCTGCTGAAGCGCGGGAGCATGGTCGGAAACCATGCTCGCGACGACATCAGTCTGGACGAACTGACCAGGCAAATGGCGGGCGGAACAGAGCTGGACGCTCTACGCCACGAGCTGCAACGAACCCAGGGGCGCGGGGCCGTATCTGATCTGCGGCTACCGCCGCGTGGGCGCGA
>NZ_LIRL01000554.1 GCF_001419795.1 Streptomyces niveiscabiei | reverse complement strand
CCCCGCCCCCAGGCGCTGCCGCCCCCGGACCCGGTCCACGGTCACCGTGTCCCCGGTCATGACGGCGACCCGCAGATCGGGCCCGTAGGCCTTGGCGACGGACCGCACAAAAGCCCAGTGCCGGGTAACCCCGCCCAGCGGGCAGAGCGGCAGATCCACGATGCCGTGCCCGTGATCGTCCTCGATGACCAGGACCTCGGGGTACTCCCCCAGAGCCTGGCGCAATTCCCGTGCGCGCCCGGGGCTGACAGCAGCCCCGGTGGGATTCTGCGCCCGGTCGGTGATCACGACGGCCCGCACCCCGGATTCCAGAGCGCTCCGCAACTCCTCGACGACGGGCCCTTCGTCGTCGACGGCGACAGGAACGACCCGAAGGCCGAGAGCCGCGACCAGATCGAGGACCCGATTCCACCCGGGATCCTCGACGGCGACGGAATCGCCGGGCTTCAGATGAGCCCCCAGAACCCGCTCGACCGCGTCCAACGCCCCTGACACGACGACGAGTTCCCCCGCAGGCACCCCGTCCGCGTCGAACGCGCGCCGAGCCGACCGCCCCAACTCGGCGTCGACGGGTGCCTCCCCGTACAGCACCGGCGCCCGCCCCCTCGTCGCCGCGACGAACGCGGGCCCGAGCGGCGGCAGCAACGCCGGATCGGGGTTCCCGGAGGCGAGATTCCGCACCCCCACGGGCACGGAGACGACCGCCCGCTCCCTCCCGGTCGTAGCGGGCCGCGCCCGTACCCGACTCCCCCGCCGCCCCTGCGTCTCGATGACGCCCCGCTCCCGCAGGATGCGGTACGCGCCGGCGACGGTATTGGGATTCACCCCGAGCGTGACGGCCAACTCCCGCATGGGCGGCAGCAGTTGACCGGGCTCCAACGCCCCTTCGCTCACCGCGCGCTCGATGCTCGCGGAAATGTCCATCGCACGACGACCCTGGATCGGATATTCTCCTAGCACAAACAACATTATGCACTAGTGCAATGGAGAACGCCATGCAGGGAACCACCGCACAGCAGCCGGCCACCCCG
>NZ_LIRL01000553.1 GCF_001419795.1 Streptomyces niveiscabiei | reverse complement strand
GCCCTCGGGTACTACCCCTCCTCGTAGGGCCCGCCCAACCCCCACCCCTGGTACATCGCCTCCGCGAACGCCTCCGCCAGCTTGTGCTCGCCGCTCGCGTTGGGATGCGTCCCGTCGTAGGTATCCGTATCGATGTCGTACCTGGGAGGGATGGAGGCGAGGAGCAGGGGTGACCCCGGCTCGTCGAGGTCGGCGACCGTCTTCGCGAGGAGTTCGTTGAAGAGGCCGACCTGTTCGGCGAATTCGGGGTCCGCGTTGGCGCGGACGTTGGGGATGACGGGGAGGAGGACGGCCCGGACGCGGGGGCGCGCGGCGCGGGCCGCGGCGATGAACTCCCGTGCGTTTTCCGCCGTTTGCTCCGCGTTCGTATAGAAACCCAGGTCGATGAGGCCGAGGGAGACGAGCAGCACATCCGCGCGTCCGGCGCGCACCGCGTCGCCGATCAGCGGAGCCATGTGCTGCCACCCCTCACCCCACCCGGCGAGGTGCCCGCGCGGAAAGTCGGGTTCGGCGTACGCGTAGGAGACCGGAGAGCCGGCCCCCGGGTCGTACAACGTCTCGCGCGGCCCGACCAGCGTGAACGGGCCGCCGTACGTGGCGCACAGATGCCGCCAGAGACGGTACCGCCACGTGTGATCGCCCGCGCTGCCGATCGTCATGGAGTCGCCGACGGGCATGAACCTGAGCATCCGCTCATGATGGACGATCACCGCCCCGGCCGGGGTGTGAGTCCCGACACCCCGCGTGTTGCGCCGCGCGGGATGGCAGGCTGGGGGGATGCGCCGACCGTTCGCCGTCCTCGCCGGGTTCCTGCTCGTGGGGGCCCTCGCCGTACCCGCGTCCGCCGACGACGACGGCGGGTTCACCATCAAGGACCCGCGGATCAAGGAGTCCAGCGGCCTCGCCGCCTCCCACCAGCACCCGGGCGTCTACTGGACGCACAACGACAGCGGTTACGGCCCGCAGATCTACGCCGTCGACGGCGCCACCGGCGAGACGGTCGCCACGCTCACGCTGCGCGGCGTCGGCACCCCGCGCGACGTCGAGGCGATCTCCGTCGGCCCCGACAACCAGATCTACGTGGGTGACATCGGCGACAACTTCGACGGCCGCTGGCCCTACCTGTGGATCTACCGGCTCCCCGAGCCGAAGGTACTCAAGGACCAGACGGTCAGGGCGACCCAGTACATCGTCAAGTACGCGGACGGCGGGCGCGACGCCGAGTCGATGATGGTCCACCCCAAGACCGGCCGGGTGTACATCATCGACAAGAAGGAGGACGGCGGCCACCTGTACGAGGGCCCCGCCCGGCTCACCGCGTCCGGCGACAACATCTTCAAGCCCATAGCTCCGGTGGACCTCTGGGCCACCGACGCCGCGTTCTCCCCCGACGGCAGGCAGCTGGTAGTACGCGGGTACTTCGGAGGTATCACCTACGACTGGAACGGCGGGAAGATCAAGAAGACCGGCCGCCTCGACGTCCCCCTCCAGCGCCAGGGCGAGTCCGTCACCTACTCCGCCGACGGCAGGAAACTGCTGTACGGCAGCGAGGGCGTCGAGAGCGGCGTGGTCGTCCGCGACGCCCCCGGCGCCGACAAGTCCTCGCCCGCCAAGGGGAGTTCGACCGACTCCGGCTCCGCCTCCACGAGCGGCGGCGACTCCGGCGGCGGGGTCACGAAGGGCGCGATCGCCATCGCCGTCGTCTGCGCGGCGGTGTTCGGGCTACGGCGGCTGCTGCGCCGCAGCTGAGTCGCTCCCCGGCGCGTCAACCCCCTGCGTCACTCCCCCGCGCGTCCCTCGGCGGCGCGCCGGGCGACGAGCGCTTCGAGGCCGTCCAGGATGCGCTGGAGCCCGAAGCCGAAGTGGTCGAAGGAGGTCGTCCAGGTGTCGGCGTCGAGGGAGGCGAGCACCGGGAACCGGCCCGACTCCATCACCCTGGAGAGGTACGGGGACTGCGCCTCGTAGAACTCGGACGTCGTCATACCCGAGGTGCGCTCGGCCTCCTGGTAGTACACCTGGGTACGCGCCGCGCCGACGACGTACCCCTCGACCGTCATGATCACCGACACCAGCTCGGTGTCGGTGAGTCCCATCGGCCGGATCCGCGCGAGCACCTTCTCCATGCCGTCCATCGCGCTCGGCCCGAGCAGCGGGCGGGAGCGGCTGGCGGGTAGTACCCAGGGGTGACGGTGGTAGAGGCCGAGCATGGAGTGGGCCATGACCTCCAGGGCCTCCCGCCAGAAGCCGTCGCCGAGGTCGCCGGGGTCCTGCGAGACGCGGTTCACCCGGTCCAGCATCAGCTCGACCAGCTCCGACTTGCCGGGGACGTAGCGGTAGAGCGACATCGCTCCCGTGCCGAGTTCGGCCGCGACCCGGCGCATCGACACCGCGTCAAGACCCTCCTGGTCGGCGATCTCGACGGCGGCCTCGACGATCCGGTCCAGGGTGAGCGTCGGCCTCGGGCCGCGCGCGGGGCGCCGGGCGCCCTCCCAGAGGAGTTCGAGCGTGCGCGTGATCTGGTCCCGGCAGTGCTGGGCCTGGTCCTGGCTGCTCGTCATGGGGGCAGTCTAGTTCCGGGCAGAAAAACTGAGTACGTCGTACGCGAAATCGGGTACGGTGTACTCGGTTATCGGGTGGGACAGGACCCGAGAGCTACTGCCTGAGGGCTACCGCTCGGGAGCTACGACCTCAGAGCTACCGCCCGAGGGCTACCACCTCAGAGTTACATCCACGGAGTTAGGGGACCCCATGGAGTACGCCGTCCGCGCCGAGGCCTTACGCAAGAGCTACGCCGGAAAACCCGCCCTCGACGGCTTCGACCTGGCCGTCCGCGAAGGCACGGTCCACGGGCTGCTCGGCCCGAACGGAGCCGGCAAGACCACCGCCGTCCGCATCCTGGCCACCCTGCGCCGCCCCGACGGCGGCACCGCGGAGGTCGCCGGGCTCGACGTGGTCCGCAGGGCGCGCGAGGTGCGCGCGCGGATCGGGCTCACCGGCCAGTACGCGGCGGTCGACGAGGTCCTCACCGGCAGGCAGAACCTGGAGATGTTCGGCCGCCTCTTCCACCTCGGCGGCAGGCGGGCCCGCCAGCGCGCCGCCGAACTCCTGGACCGCTTCGGCCTGACCGAGGCCGCCGACCGGGGCGTCGACGGCTACAGCGGCGGCATGCGGCGCCGGCTCGACCTCGCCGCGTCGATGATCCTCGCCCCCGCGGTCCTCTTCCTCGACGAGCCGACGACCGGCCTCGACCCCCGCGCCCGGGGCGAAGTCTGGGAATCCGTACGGGCGTTGGTGGCGGACGGCACGACGGTCCTGCTCACCACGCAGTACCTGGAGGAGGCGGACCGGCTGGCCTCCCGCGTCACCGTGCTCGACCGGGGCCGCGCCATTGCCGACGACACTCCCGACGGCCTCAAGGACATGATCGGCGGCGACCGGATCGAGGTCGTGCTCGCCGAACGAGCCGACATCCAGCGGACGATGAAGGTGATGGCCGGCGTCGCGGACGGCGAACCCGAGGCGGACGAGGGCGAGTTGAGGGTCCATGCCACCGTCACCGACCGGGTCTCCGCGCTGACCGCGGTGGCCCGCACCCTCCAGGACGAGGGCGTGCGGGTCGAGGACATCGGGCTGCGCAGGCCCAGCCTCGACGACGTGTTCCTGCGCCTGACCGGCCACCGCACCGAGACCGGCCCGACCGCGAAGGAGGCCGCCGCGTGAGCGCCGTCGACCTGACCCCGATCCACCGGCACGGCCGCGCCTACTGGGCGTTGGCCGACTGCTGGAACCTCGTCCGCCGAGGGCTCACCCACTACCGGCGCCAACCGGTCAACATCCTCTGGCAGTTGGGCTTCCCGATCCTCTCCGTCCTGCTCTACGGCTACGTCTTCGGCAGCGCGATGCACGTGCCGGGCGGCGGGGACTACAAGGACTTCCTGATGCCGGGCATGTTCGTCATGACGATGGCGTTCGGGTTCATCAACACGGCGACGGTCGTCGTGTACGACGCGCAGAAGGGGGTCGTCGACCGGTTCCGCTCCATGCCGATGGCGTCCTCGGCGGTCGTCGCGGGGCGCGGGGTGACTGATCTCCTCGTCGCCTGCGCCGAGTTGGCCATCATGATGCTCACGGCACTGGCCATCGGCTGGCGCCCAGAGGGGAGTTGGGGATTCGTCGGCGCCTTCGGGCTGCTGCTGTGGCTGCGGCTCGCGCTGATCTGGCTGGGGGTGTGGCTCGGCTTCGTCGTCCCCAACCCCGAGGCGGCGGGCGGGCTGTTCGCCGTGGCCTTCCCGCTGACGATGATCTCCAGCGTCTTCGTCGCGCCCCAGCTCATGCCGGACTGGCTCGGGTTCGTGGCCGCGTGGAACCCGATCTCGGCGACGGCCGGGGCGACCAGGGAACTCTTCGGGGCACCGGCGGGCGCGGGCGACACCTGGGTCGAGCAGAACGCCCAACTGATGGCCCTCGTCTGGCCGTTGATCCTGGGCGCGCTCTTCCTGCCGCTGGCGGTGGGGAGGTTCAGGAAGCTCGGGAAGTGATGTCGTAGTCCTTGACGGGGTGATGGGACCGGTCTTCTCTGGGAGGTGCGGAAGTGGGAGCGCTCCCATAGTTCCGGATCCGCACCCCCGAGAGGAACAAGGGACATGTTCCGCAACGTGCGAAGAGCGCTGTGCGCGGTGGCCGCCGCGCTGCTGCTGCCCGTGGGTCTGGCGGTCGCGCAGCCGGCGCGGGCCGCCGAGGCGCCGGGAGCCGGGTACTGGCACACCAGCGGCCGTCAGATCCTCGACTCGGCCGGGCAGCCCGTCCGGGTCGCCGGGATCAACTGGTTCGGCTTCGAGACCGGCAACTACGTGGTCCACGGCCTGTGGTCGCGCGACTACAAGAGCATGATCGACCAGATGAAGTCGCTGGGCTACAACACGATCCGCATCCCGTACAGCGACGATATCTTCAAGTCCTCGACCGTCCCCAACAGCATCGACTTCTCCAGCGGCAAGAACGCCGACCTCCAGGGCCTCAACTCCCTCGGCGTACTGGACAAGATCGTGTCGTACGCGGGCCAGGACGGCCTGCGCGTCATCCTCGACCGGCACCGCCCGGACTCGGGCGGCCAGTCCGCCCTCTGGTACACGGCGGCCGTCCCCGAGTCGACGTGGATCGCCAACTTGAAGTCCCTGGCGTCCCGTTACGCCGGGAACCCGGCCGTCGTCGGCATCGACCTCCACAACGAGCCGCACGATCCCGCCTGTTGGGGCTGCGGGGACACGGCGACCGACTGGCGGCTGGCCGCCCAGCGCGCCGGGAACGCGGTCCTCTCGGTCAACCCCGACCTGCTGATCTTCGTCGAGGGCATCCAGACCGTCAACGGAGTCTCCGGCTGGTGGGGCGGCAACCTGATGGGCGTCGCGCAGTATCCGGTCCAACTCTCCGTCCCCAACCGGCTGGTGTACTCGGCGCACGACTACGCCACCAGCGTCGCCCAGCAGAGCTGGTTCAACGACCCCACGTTCCCGAACAACATGCCGGGGATCTGGGACAAGTACTGGGGCTACATCTTCAAGCAGAACATCGCCCCGGTGTGGGTGGGCGAGTTCGGTACGACGCTCCAGGCGTCCGTGGACCAGAAGTGGCTGGCGGCGCTGGTGAGTTACCTGCGTTCGACGTCGGCGAACGGCGCCGACTCCTTCCACTGGACGTTCTGGTCGTGGAACCCCAACTCCGGTGACACCGGCGGGATTCTGAAGGACGACTGGCAGACCGTCGACACGGTGAAGGACGGCTACCTCGCCAGCGTCAAGGCGCCGGCCTTCCCGCCGGTCGGCGGGAGCGGTGGCGGTGGGGGCGGCGG
>NZ_LIRL01000552.1 GCF_001419795.1 Streptomyces niveiscabiei | reverse complement strand
GGCCCGCGAACCCAGCCTGATCGACACGCGGACCCTCGTCCTCAAGGACGTCACGGTGACCGGCATCCTGTCCGCGTCACCGGGACTCGACCCGGCGATCCGGGCCTACGCGCAGGGAGTCGTCGACCCCCGGCCGCTCGTCGCCGCGACCGTGGGCCTCGACCAGGTCGGCGCCGTCCTCGGGGGCAAACGCCCCGTGGAGAGCGGGCCCGGGCCCAAGGTGCTGGTGGATCCGGCGAGTTAACCGGGTTCTTTTCTACAGTGCTGTAGATTTTACCTCGGGTTTGCCGGGGTGGGCCCGGTGCCGGTGACGAGAGAGCGAGGTGGCCCATGTCCGTCGACATGACGAAGGGTCAGCGGATCAGCCTGAACAAGTCGGACGGGGGTGCGCTGACGTCCGTACGGATGGGGCTCGGATGGCAGGCCGCCCAGCGCAAGGGGTTCCTGGCGAAGCTCACCGGGCCCAGGGAGATCGACCTCGACGCGTCCGCGCTGCTCTTCGCCGAGGGGCAGCTCGCGGACGTCGTGTTCTTCCAGCACCTCGTCAGCGACGACGGCTCCGTACGGCACCTCGGGGACAACCTCACCGGGGGGAGCGGGGCCGGCGGGGACGACGAGGTCGTGCTCGTGGACCTCGGGCGCGTGCCGGGGCGCGTCGACCAGATCGTGTTCACCGTCAACTCGTTCACCGGGCAGACCTTCGCCGAGGTCGAGAACGCGTTCTGCCGCGTCGTCGACGAGGTCACCGGGAAGGAGCTGGCGCGGTACACGCTCAGCGGGGGCGGTGCCTACACCGCGCAGATCATGGCCAAGCTGCGGCGAACCGGCGGGGGCTGGCAGGTCGAGGCGATCGGGGAGCCGGCCACGGGGCGGACGTTCCAGGACCTGCTGCCGGCGGTCTCCGCGCACCTGTGAGACGTACGGAACCCCGCGAGCCCGCCGGAAGCCGGGCTCGCGGGGCCGGGGCCGCACGGTCAGTCCCGGGAGTTGCCGAACAGCAGGCGGTAGCCGACGAGCAGGACCAGCGAGCCGGCGATCGCCGCGCCCCACGTGTAGAGGTCGAAGAAGTCCTTCACGACCGGCCGGTCCAGGAACTTCGCGGAGAGCCAGCCGCCGATGAAGGCGCCCGCGATCCCGATCAGGGTGGTGCCGATCAGGCCGCCCGGATCGCGGCCGGGCAGCAGGATCTTGGCGATCGCTCCGGCGAACAGGCCCAGAATGACCCAGCTGATGATGCCCACATCGACCTCCGTAGGGGGCGGCGAGCGCGCACGCCGCCGGCGTTCAAGGTTTGCTTACTTGCGCAATCCTATGAATAACGCGGGCGGCCTGACCAGGGTCTCCCGCCCTCTGGTGCCGCCCCGTCGAGGTTCTGTCACAAGATCAGGACAAAGCGTTCACCCCCGGTGCGTACGCCGGAACTCCCCCGGCGTCACCCCCGCCTGCCGCGCGAAGAACTTGCCGAAGTTCGTCGCCTCCGAGAACCCCAGCCGCCGCGCCACCACCGACACCGGCTCGTCCGTGTGGGCCAGCAGCCGCCGCGCCTCCAGGGCCACCCGCCCGTCGATGACCTGCTTCACCGGCACCCCGGTCGCCGCGAGGCACGCCCGGGTCAGTGTCTTGACGGTGCAGCCGAGCCGCCGCGCGTAGTCCTCGGCCCGCCGGGTGTCCGCGTACGACTCCTCCAGCTCGGCCCGCAGCCGCGCGTACACCTCGCCCCCGCCGGCCTCCTCGCCGCCGTCCCCCGGCAGCCGGTCCACGTGCAGCAGCAGGGCGGCGAGCAGGAGCCGGAGGATCTCCGGCGACACCTGGTCCGGCCGCGTGAACTCAGCCCGCAACCGGTCCAGCAGGGCCGAGACGGCCGTGTACTCCCGCCCCGCGCCGAGCTGACGGCACACCGGCCCGCGCCACGCCTCCACCAGCCGCCCCACCCCCGCGACGGCCGGCGCGAACCGGGCCGTGAACACCAGGCGCACGCCCTCCAGCGCGCCGCCCGCCCCGAAGCACTGCACCTGACCCGGCCGCACCCACAGCAGCGTCCCCGGCCGGCAGGCGTACGTCACGAAGTCCACCGCGTGCTCCCCGGCCCCCGCCGTGACCAGCACGACCGTGTGGAAGCCCGCCCGGTGCACCCGCTCCGGGGCGCCGCCGGCCCGCCGCCGTACCGCGCCCAGCTCGACGATCTCGAAGCCGGCGAGCGGCGGGGTGAACCCGGGGATCGCTTCCACTGTCCTGCCCTGTTCCTGTCCGATTCCGACCATGGGAGGCGTCAGCGTATCCCGCACCGCCCCGGCCCTCGGACGGCCACGGATGTCCTACCTGAGGAGGAGCCGGGCCGTCCCGTCTGGTGCCGTCGCACCAGCCCGGACTGCCAGCAGGGGCACGATGCCCCGAGGGGGTTTCGCGGGCGAACCTGTCCAGGTCCCGCACTTTGACCTGGAGATGACCCTTCCCGTGGCTACCTTTCTCTACCGCATGGGCCGCACGGCCTTCCGACGACGCTGGCTGGTGGTGCTGCTCTGGGTCGCCCTGCTCGGCGGCCTCGGCGCGGGAGCCGTGAGCGCGCCCGCCGCCGAGGACAACGGCACCTCGTTCATGCCCGGCATCGAGGCGCAGAAGGCGTTCGACCTGATCGGCCAGCGCTTCCCGGGCCGCGACTCCAACGGCGCGAACGCCCGCATCGTGTTCGTCGCGCCGAAGGGCGAGAAGGTCACCGAGGGCGGCAACAAGGCCGCCATCGACAAGCTCGTCGAGGAGGCCGGCGACGTCTCCAAGGTCGAGCAGGCCGTCGGCCCCTTCGCGGCCGGGGCCGTCAGCAAGGACGCGACGACCGCGTACGCGCAGGTCACCTACAAGGTGAAGTCCGGCGACCTCACCGACGCCGACAAGTCCGCCCTGGAGAAGGTCATCGACCGGGCCCGGGACTCCGGCCTGACCGTCGAGGTCGGCGGCAACGCGCTCGGCTCCCAGCCCGCCGCCGGGGGCTCCTCGGAGATGATCGGCGTCGCGCTCGCCGCCGTCGTCCTGCTCATCACCTTCGGCTCCCTCGCGGCGGCCGGACTGCCGCTGCTCACCGCGATGGTCGGGGTCGGCGTCAGCATGGCCGCGATCATGGCGGTCGGCTCCCTCTTCGGGCTCACCGCGACCACCGGCACCCTCGCCACGATGCTCGGCCTCGCCGTCGGCATCGACTACGCCCTGTTCGTGGTCTCCCGCTACCGCGAGGAGCGCGCGAGCGGCAAGCTGCCCGCCGAGGCCGCCGGGATCGCCGTCGGTACGGCCGGCAGCGCCGTCGTCTTCGCCGGTCTGACCGTCGTCATCGCGCTCGCCGGGCTCTCCGTCGTCGGCGTGCCGATGCTCACCAAGATGGGGCTGTGCGCGGCCGGCGCGGTCGTCGTCGGCGTGCTGATCGCCCTCACCCTCGTACCGGCCCTGCTCGGCATGTGGCCGAACGCCACGCTGTCCCGCACGGTGCGCCGGAAGCAGGCGCGGCCGAGCGCCCCGGAGAACGGCGGTTCGCGGTGGGCGCGGTTCGTGCTGCGGCGGCCGGTGCCGGTGCTGCTGGCCTGCGTCGCCGGGCTCGGGGTCGTCGCTCTTCCCGCCGCGCACCTCGAACTCGGCATGCCGGGCGACGAGGCGAAGCCGACCTCGACGACCGAGCGGCGTGCCTACGACGACCTCGCCCAGGGGTTCGGGCCCGGGTTCAACGGGCCGCTGACCGTCGTCGTCGACGCGAAGGGCGCGCGCGACGCGAAGGGGGCCGCCGCCGAGATCGCCGCGAGGATCAAGGACACGAAGGGCGTCGTCTCCGTCTCCGCGCCGCGCTTCAACCAGGCCGGTGACACCGCCCTGTTCTCCGCCGTGCCGTCCACCGGGCCCAACGACGAGTCCACCAAGGACCTCGTCCAGCACATCCGGGGCGAGCGCGCGCAGGTCGAGCGGGAGACCGGGGCGACCTTCGAGGTCACCGGCAGCACGGCCATGAACATCGACGTCGCCCAGGCCCTCCAGGACGCGCTCGTGCCCTACCTCACGGTCATCGTCGGGCTCGCGCTGGTCCTGCTGCTGCTCGTGTTCCGCTCGCTGCTCGTGCCGGTCAAGGCCGCGTTCGGGTTCCTGCTGTCCGTGCTCGCCTCGCTCGGCGCGGTCGTCGCCGTCTTCCAGTGGGGCTGGGGCGCCTCCCTCATCGGCGTCGAGCAGACCGGGCCCATCATGAGCCTGATGCCGATCTTCCTCGTCGGCATCGTCTTCGGCCTCGCCATGGACTACGAGGTGTTCCTCGTCGCCCGGATGCGCGAGGCGTACACCCACGGCGAGTCCGCGCCGAACGCCGTCGTCAGCGGCTTCCGGCACAGCGCGCGCGTCGTGGTCGCCGCCGCCGTCATCATGATCGCCGTCTTCTCCGGGTTCATCGGGGCGGGCGAATCGATGATCAAGACGATCGGCTTCGGCCTCGCGATCGCCGTCCTCTTCGACGCGTTCGTCGTCCGCATGGCGCTGGTACCCGCGGTGCTGGCACTGGTGGGCGACAAGGCGTGGTGGCTGCCCGCCTGGCTGGCGCGCGTCCTGCCCCGCGTGGACGTCGAGGGCACGGGGCTGCGGGCCGGCGAGCCGCAGGAGACGCGGGAGCACGAGGCGGTACGCGTCTGAGGCGCCGATCCCCGCGAGACCCGGAATCCGTACGGCGCCGAGCCTCGGCGGCCGTACGGGCCGGATCTCGTACCGTCTCCGTCTGACAGCATGATGCCCCGCCGACCGTCCCCTGGAGCACCCTCGTGAACACCCCCCGGCGCCCGCACGCGCCCGCCGCCGACCTCTGGCTGATGGCGGGGACCATCGCCACGGGCGTCATCGGTGTCGTGCTGAGCGCCGGGTGGCGGTTCGGGCAGGGGCACATGCTGCCCGCCGCGATCCTGGCGACCGTCGGCGGGGTCGCCCTGCCCTGGCGGCACCAGCGGCCCCTCGCGGTCGTCACGCTCACCACGCTGTGCACGATGGGCCAGGGCCTGCTGGGCATGCTGGTCACACCGTTCCTCGCGGCCCCGCTGACCGTGGTGCTCTACTCCGTCGGCACCGACGAGGAGGCCAGGACCCGGCGGAACGCCGCGCTGATCTCCGGACTCGGCATGGCGGTCACCGGCGTCACGCTGACCCTGCGCAGCCACGAGTTCTTCCTCAGCGTCGTCAACCCGGTCGCCTGGGCGCTGCTGCCGATCGCGTTCGGCAGCTACGTCCAGGTCCGCCGAGCCCTCGCCGCCTCCCGCGCCGAACAGGCCGTACGCGCGCGCGAGGAGGAGGCCCACCGGCGGGTCATCGAGGAGCGGATGCGCATCGCCCGCGAACTCCACGACGTCGTCGCCCACCACCTCGCCCTCGCGAACGCGCAGGCCGGCACCGCCGCGCACCTCAAGCGCAGCAACCCCGAGCAGGCGTTCGCGATCCTCGACGAGCTGTCCGGCACGACCGCCTCCGCGCTGCGCGAGCTGAAGGCCACCGTGAGCGTCCTGCGCCAGACCTCCGACGCCGAGAACCTCGCACCGGCACCGGGCCTCGCCCGGCTGCCCGAGCTGACCGCGTCCTGCGCCGCCGCGGGCGTGACGGTGACCGTCGTCGTCGACGGCACCGCGCGGGACCTGTCGCCCGCCGTCGACCTCACCGCGTACCGCATCGCGCAGGAGGCCCTCACCAACGTCACCAAGCACGCGGCCGTCCCCGAGGCGGAGGTGCGGCTCGCGTACACCGACCGGTACCTGACCCTGACCGTGCGCAACGCCCCCGGCCCCGCACGGCCCGGAGGCGTAGGCGGCTACGGCCTCGTCGGCATGCGCGAACGCGCCCTGTCCGTCGGCGGCACCTTCCACGCCGGCCGGCGGCCCGACGGCGGCTTCGAGGCCGCCTGCACCCTTCCCCTGCACCACCGCGACCCCGACGAAGGCAACGCCCCATGACCACGCGCGTCCTGCTCGCCGACGACCAGGCGCTCCTGCGCGCCACCTTCCGCATCCTCGTCGACTCCGACCCCGGCATGACCGTCGTCGCCGAGGCGGCGGACGGCCGCGAGGCCGTCGACCTCACCCGCGAACACGCCCCCGACGTCGTCGTCATGGACATCNNTCCTCACGACCTTCGAGGACGACGAGAACGTGGCCCGGGCCCTGCGCGCGGGCGCGGGCGGCTTCCTCGGCAAGGACGTCGGCCCGGACGTCCTCCTGGCCGGCATCCGCACCGTCGCGGCGGGCGAGTCCCTGCTCTCGCCCATGGCGACCCGCGCCCTGATCACCCGCTTCCTCACCACCCCGGAACCGGCCGAGGCCCTGGCCCCTCCGGAGCTCCTCACCACGCTGACCGACCGCGAACGCGAGGTCATGTCCCTCGCGGCCCTCGGCAGGTCCAACACGGAGATCGCCGAGCAGCTGGTGCTGAGCCACCTGACCGTGCGCAGCCACATCCAGCGGGCG
>NZ_LIRL01000551.1:10921-11420 GCF_001419795.1 Streptomyces niveiscabiei | reverse complement strand
CAGCGAGCGCCCGATCCCGGGGTGCGACCAGGCGAGCCAGGCGCCGTCCGGGGAGAACGCGAGATCCCGCACAGGACCGTTCACGGACCGGATCAGCTCGACGATGCCCCCACCTGCGGAGCTGCCCCCACCTACGGAACTGCCCTCACCCACGGAGCTGCCCCCGCTACCCCCTGAGTCGTCCCCGGCTACAACCTCAGAGGTATCCAGCAGCAGCACCCGCCCGTCGTGAGAAGCGATCGCCAGCCGCTTCCCCTCCGGGTCGGAGACCAGCTCCAGGACCCGCCCCAGTTCCCCGGACGCCAGCCTCCGAGGGGGACGTTCACCACTGGCTCTCGGGAGGTACGCGATCTCGACCGCGTCCTCCCCTTCCGCATCGGTGACGTACGCGATCCGGCCCCCGGACCCCAGCATCTCGGGAAGTCGTACCCGTACCCCTGGGGTATCAGCGATGGTCCGCGCCGGACCGTCCCGGTGCGTCAGCCAGTACAGGCTGCCG
>NZ_LIRL01000551.1:911-10890 GCF_001419795.1 Streptomyces niveiscabiei | reverse complement strand
GCGCGCCGGCGCCGAGGTCCTCGACGAGCCACAGGTCGCCCCCGCACTGGTAGACCACCCGGGTGCCGTCGGTCGAGGCGTTGCGGGCGTAGAACGCGTCGTGGTCGGTGTGCCGGCGCAGGTCGGAGCCGTCGTACGCGCAGGAGTAGAGGTTGCCGACGCCCTCGTGGTCGGAGAGGAACGCGATGCGCCCGGCGACGAACAGGGGGGTGGAGAGGTGGCCCTCCACCTCAGGGAGGAGACGGCGGCCGTGGAGCCACAGGCGGCCCGTCGCGCCGCCCCGGTACCGCTTCCAGGCGGCCGGTTCGTGCGGCGGCGTGCCGGTGAGCAGGAGGGTTTTCCGTTCCCCGTCGAGGTCGGCGACCTGGAGGTCGCTCACCGGACCCCAGGGGAGGGGGCCGCCGGGGTCACCACTGAGAGGTACGTCGTAGGCCCACGTGAAGTAGGAGAAGGGCTGGCCGTGGGAGGCGACGGCGAGGATGTGGCCCTCGGGGGTCCAGCCGCAGACGCGGGTGTCGGCGCTGCCCCAGTAGGTGAGCTGTCTGGTCCTTCCGCCGTACACGGGTACTACGTGGATCTCGGGGACGAGGCTGCGCCAGGTCGTGCAGGCGATGACCGAGCCGTCCGGGGAGAAGCGCGGGTGGCCGGTCTTCGTGCGGTCCACGGTCAGGCGCCAGGCGCGGCCGGGCCCGTCGAGGGGGGCCAGCCAGAGGTCGTCCTCGGCAACGAAGCACAGCAGGTCACCGCTGAGGTGCGGAAGGCGCAGGTAGCTCACGGTTCCCATGCTTTTCCGGCGCCGGGGAGCCAGCAACTCAGGCGCCGGGGCGCAAGCGTTCCCGGTGATCTCTTACGCGTTTCTCACATACGTGACCCAGGACACGTACGAAACCGTTTCGTTTCGATTGGTTGGCAGGGTATCGTCATGGACGTAGGAAGAAACGCGGAGAGCACGGAGGGGCGTCATGGCTGAGGTCGCAACGGCGCGTCGCAGTCGGATCACTCCCGAACGCGAGGCGGAGCTGTACGACGCCGTCCTCGACCTGCTCCGCGAGGTCGGCTACGACGCCCTCACCATGGACGCCATCGCCGCCCGCACCCGCTCCAGCAAGGCCACGCTCTACCGCCAGTGGGGCGGCAAGGCCGAACTCGTCGTCAAGGCCATCCGGTACAGCAAGCCGGCCCCTCCGGACGACATCGACACCGGCACCCTGCGGGGCGACCTGCACGCGGTGATCCTGCTGGAGGACGACTGCGTCCACGCGCAGAACTCGGCGCTGATGCGCGGCATCGCCATGGCGATGCACGCCAACGACGATCTGCGCGAGGCGTTCAAGGCGCAGCTGGTCGACCCCGAACTCTCCGATTTCAAGAAGCTGATCCAGCGCGCCGTGGACCGCGGCGAGATCCAACCCGACTGTCCCGCACTGGAGTTCATGGTGCACATGATGGTCGGCGGATTCGCCACCCGCATGCTGCTCGACGACCAGCCACCCACCCAGGCCTTCCTCATCTCGTACCTGGACGCCGTGGTGCTCCCCGCACTCGGCATCGACCCGAAGGCCTGACCTGAACACCGACTCCGGTCTCCTGCCCCGGAGTTGACCTTCCCCGCAGTACGCCCACATCCCAACTGACGTCACCGCTCACGTCGTCGGGCCGATCGACGCTGCCCTCGCGCCTCCCACGGCGCGCTCCCCGCCATGCCGTCGGTCACCCCTGCCCTGAAAACCCCACGACTGACCGGGAGTACGCCTCCGTGGCCACGTTCCTCTACAAGCTGGGCCGGCTCGCCTTCCGGCGACGGCATTTCGTCGCCCTCATCTGGATCGCCCTGCTGACGCTCGCCGGCGTCGGCGCCGCCAGTGCCCCCGCTGCGGGCACCACCTCCTTCTCCATCCCCGGCACCGAGGCCCAGAAGGCCTTCGACCTGCTGGAACAGCGCTTCCCCGGGATGAGCGCCGACGGCGCCACCGCCCGCGTCGTCTTCAAGGCGCCCGCCGGGCAGTCGATGAACGACGCCGCGAACAAGGCGACCGTCGAGAAGACCGTCGCCGAGCTGAAGTCCGGCTCCGAGGTCGTCTCGGTCGCCGACCCGTACACCGGCAAGGCCGTCAGCAAGGACGGCACGGTCGCCTACGCGTCGGTCAAGTACAAAGTCTCCGGTATGGAGTTGAAGGACTCCTCGCGCGACGCCCTCGAAGAGGCCGGCGACCACGCGAAGAGCGCGGGCCTGACCGTCGAGATCGGCGGCGACGCCCTCCAGGCCACCCCGCACACCGGCGCCACCGAGATCATCGGGATCGGCATCGCGGCCGTCGTCCTCGTCATCACCTTCGGCTCGCTCATCGCCGCCGGGCTCCCGCTGCTCACCGCGATCATCGGCGTCGGCATCGGCGTCGCCTCGATCACCGCCCTGGCCAGCACACTTGACCTCGGCTCGACGACGTCCACCCTCGCGCTGATGATCGGCCTCGCCGTCGGCATCGACTACGCGCTGTTCATCGTCTCCCGCTACCGCGCCGAACTCGCCGAGGGACGCGACCGCGAGGAGGCGGCGGGCCGGGCGACCGGTACGGCGGGCTCGGCCGTCGTCTTCGCCGGACTCACCGTCGTCATCGCGCTCGCGGGCCTCGCCGTCGTCAACATCCCGATGCTGACGAAGATGGGCATCGCCGCCGCCGGTACGGTCGCCATCGCCGTCCTCATCGCGCTGACCATGATCCCCGCGCTCCTCGGGTACGCCGGGAAGCGGATCCTGCCCGCCGGGTCGAAGAGCAGGATGCTCGGCGGGAACAAGCCGGAGAAGGCCGGGAAGCCCAACATGGGGACGCGCTGGGCCAGTTTCGTCGTCCGGCGGCCGATTGCCGTACTCGTACTGGGAGTTGTCGGCCTCGGTGCCGTCGCCGTGCCCGCCGCCTCGCTCGAACTCGGGCTGCCCGACGACGGATCGCAGCCGACGTCCACCACGCAGCGCCGCGCCTACGACACGCTCTCCGAAGGGTTCGGGCCCGGGTTCAACGGGCCGCTGATGATCGTCGTCGACGCGAAGGGCAGCCAGGACGCCGACGGCGCCTTCACTCAAGTCGGCGACCGGATCAAGGAGTTGAAGGACGTCGCGACCGTCACGCCGGCCGCGCCCAACAAGGCGGGCGACACCGCGACGATCACCGTGATCCCCGACTCCAAGCCGTCGTCCGTGCAGACCGAGGACCTCGTCCACGCGATCCGCGACAAGGGCACGGAGATCAAGGCCGACACCGGGGCGACCGTACTGGTGACCGGACTCACGGCGATGAACATCGACGTCTCCGAGAAGCTGAACGACGCGCTGATCCCGTACCTGGTCCTCGTCGTCGGGCTCGCCTTCCTCCTCCTGATCGTCGTCTTCCGCTCCGTCCTCGTGCCCCTCAAGGCCGCCCTCGGCTTCCTTCTCTCCGTCATGGCGGCCCTCGGCGCGGTCGTCGCCGTCTTCCAATGGGGTTGGCTGGCAGGGCTGTTGGGCGTCGAGGAGACCGGGCCCGTCATGTCGATGATGCCGATCTTCATGGTCGGCGTGGTCTTCGGACTCGCCATGGACTACGAGGTGTTCCTCGTGACCCGGATGCGCGAGGCGTACGTCCACGGCGAGGCGCCCTCGCAGGCCGTCGTCACCGGGTTCAAGCACGGGGCCCGTGTCGTCTCCGCCGCCGCCGTCATCATGATGGCCGTCTTCGCCGGGTTCATCGGCTCCTCCGAGTCCATGATCAAGATGATCGGGTTCGGGCTCGCGATCGCCGTCTTCTTCGACGCGTTCGTCGTCCGCATGGCGATCGTGCCGGCCGTCCTCGCGCTCCTCGGCAAGCGGGCCTGGTGGCTGCCGAAGTGGCTCGACCGCGCCCTTCCCAACGTCGACGTCGAGGGCGAGGGGCTGCGCACCGACGCGGACCGCGCCGCGAAGGATAAGGAACTGGTGCGCGCGTAACCGGTTCCGCGACAAGCCGCCGGTGAGGGTCCGTGGGGACGGGGAGCCCTCACCGGCACCAACTCCGCCCGCGTCACTGCGATCATCTGTCCATGCGGTTACAGATGATCACGGTCGGCGCGGGCGAAGTCGTACTCAACGACCGGCGTACAGCGCGGAGTTGGCCGGTGAAGGTGGATGCGTACGCCTTGTCGGCATGCCTGGTGACCCAGGCGGACTACGCGGCGGTGACCGGCGCCGCCCTTGTCGACCCCGGCCTCCCCGTCGTCGACGTCTCCTGGATCGACGCCGTCCGGTACTGCAACACCCTTTCCCTGGCCGAGGGTTCACGCCCCGCCTACCGCTTCCGCGACGACGGCGACGTCGAACTCCTCGCCTCCTCCACCGGCTACCGCCTCCCCACCGAGGCGGAATGGGAGTTCGCCTGCCGGGCCGGTACGTCGGGCCCTCGCTACGGCGTGCTGGACGACATCGCCTGGCATCGGGCCAACTCCGGCGAGCGGATACGGCACGTGGGCACCCGTGCGCCCAACTCCTGGGGTTTCCATGACCTGTTGGGGAACGTCTGGGAGTGGTGCTGGGACCTCTACGACCCCGAGGTCTACGGCACGTACCGCGTGCTGCGGGGCGGCGGGTGGTTCGACGAACACTGGAGCTGCCGGGCATCGGTACGGCGCCGGAGCCATCCGACGTACGCGGTGGACGATGTGGGGTTCCGGGTGGCTCGGTCGGTCTGAGTACGGGCCCGCCCTGGTCTGGGTGGCCTGGATGACCTTCGTCGTCTTGGATCATGGCATTCGGTGATCAGTCCGTGACCGTCCGGATTTTGTCTCGTGCTGTCTCGGCTGTCCGCGATGTTGCTTGGGTAATCGTGCGCGTTGGAGGTAGGCATGAGCGAGAACATCTATGAGGACGTGGACGACACGGGCTGGGACGTCGAGCCCGGCGACGAGATCGAACCGGTGATCCAGGCGATCGGGGCGCTGTTGAAGTTCTGGCGCGAGAAGGCGGGGTTGAGCGTCGCGGAGTTCGCCGTGCGGATGAAGTTCGGCGAGGACATGATCCGCAAGATGGAGAACGGGCGGCGGATTCCCCGCCCCGAGTTCCTGGAGAAGGCGGATCGCGAGCTGAGGGCCGAGGGGTGTCTGCGGCACTTCATGGAGACGGTGAGGAAGGCTCGGTACCCGAAGACGCAGGGGGGATTGAGGGAGAAGGAGGGGCGGGCGGTCGAGTTTCTGCTCTACAGCAGTCACAACATCCATGGGCTGTTGCAGACGCCGGAGTACATGCGGACGCTGTTCGAGATGACGCAGCCTGCCCTTAGCGAAGACGTCATGGTGCGTGAGGTCAATGAACGCAAGGCCCGTCAGGCCGTCTTCGAGAAGGACCCGGCTCCGACGTTCAGTTTCATCCAGGAGGAAGTGACTCTCGAACGACCCTTCGGCGGGAAAGCGGTACTGCGGCGTCAACTCGAACACATGCTGGATATCGCCCAGTTGAGGAATGTGACCCTTCAGGTCATGCCGACCGGTCGAGAGGACCATGCAGGAACACAGGGCCGTATTCAGGTGCTGAAGTTCGCTGACGGCACGGCTGTTGGGCGTTCGGACGGAGCCTTCAACGGTCGTCCGGTCTCAAACCCCCGTGAACTTCGTATCCTTGAGCTGCGCTATGGGATGATCCGGTCGCAGGCTCTCTCGCCGGGAGAGACGCAGACCCACATCAAGCAACTGCTGGGGAGACTATGAGCACCGCCGAACTCCACTGGTTCAAGAGCAGCTACAGCGACAGCGGCGAGCCCGGCGACTGCGTCGAGGTGGCCACCACCCCCGCCACCATCCACATCCGCGACTCCAAGACCCCCGACACCGCCTGCCTCACCCTCACCCCCACCACCTGGGCCGACTTCCTTACATACGCCGCGAACTGACCTCCACGATCGGCTCGCCGGGCCCCTCGTCTCAATCCCTTCGCCTGTCTCCTACACCTACCGCTAACGTGCGCTTCATGACGACGACAGACGCGCATCCCCTGTTCGCCCAGGCCCTTCAAGAGATGGGGCTCGATGAGGTGTTGGGGCGGGTGCGGAGGTATTCGGAGGGGGTGCGGACTGCTGTTGAGGCTGCTGCGGCTGTGGGATGTGAGCTGGGGCAGATCTGTAAGTCGTTGGTCTTCGCTGCTGACGGGGTGCCGGTGCTGGTGCTCATGGATGGGGCGTCGCGGGTCGATGTCGCTGCCGTGAGTGAGGTGTTGGGGGTCGCGAAGGTCACGCGGGCCGATGCCAAGGTCGTGCGGGAGGTCACCGGGTACGCCATTGGAGGGGTGCCGCCCTTCGGGCATCGGACTCGTACGCGGGTGCTGGCGGACCGGGGGCTGCTCGTGCACGACGAGGTGTGGGCCGCAGCAGGGAATCCGCATGCCGTATTCCCCATGGCGCCAAAGGAGTTGGTGCGGCACGCGCAGGCGACGGTCGTCGATGTGCGGGAGTTGGCGGCGTGACTCCTGCCGTCACCGGTGCGGTGCTGCTTGCCGCAGTGACGCATGCCTGCTGGAACGCGCTTGCGCACAAGATCCCCGACAAGCTGGTGGGGCTTGCGCTGATCTCCGGTGGGGGAGCGGTACTTGGGCTGGTCGTGGCGCCCTTCGCCGGGTTTCCCGAGGGGGGTGCCTGGCCTTATCTCATTGCCTCTGTGGTCATTCATGTCGCCTATTTCCTGCTGCTCATGCGGTCGTTCAGGATCGGCGACTTCGGGCAGGCGTACCCGATCGCGCGGGGGAGCGCGCCGCTGATCGTGACGTTGCTGGCCGCGTTGTTCGCGCACGAGGTGCCGGACGGGTGGGGGGCTGCCGGAATCGCCTTGTCCTGTGCGGGACTCAGCGGGGTCGCGCTGTGGGGGTTGCGGGGGAGGCAGCCCAACTGGGCTGCTATCTGGGCCGCGTTGGGGACCGGGTTCACGATCGCGCTGTACACCCTCGTCGACGGGCTCGGGGTCCGCGCGTCCGGGTCCTCGCTCGGGTACATCGCCTGGCTGATGGCCGTACAAGGGGTCGTACTGCCCGTGTACGCCTGGGCGCGCTGGCGCGGCGAGACCCTCGCCCGGCTCAAGCCGTACGCGGGGGTCGGCGCCGTCGGTGCCGTACTCTCCTTCGCCGCCTACGGGTTGGTGCTGTGGGCCCAGACGCGGGCCGAGCTCGCGCCGATCGCCGCGTTGCGGGAGTCGTCGATCATCGTGGGGGCGGCGATCGGGGCGGTGTTCTTCAAGGAGCGGTTCGGGGCGCCGAGGATCGTGGCGGCGGGGGTGCTCGTCGTGGGGATCGGGCTGATGCTGCACGGCGGTTGAGGCGGTGCGGCGGCTTACGCGGCACAGTGGCTTACGCGGTACTGCGGGTGATGCCCCCCAAGCCGCCGCCGTGCACCCCACTCTTCACCCCGCCCCCTCACCCGATCGGCAACGCGTCCCGGTACCCGTTCGACGGCCGGTCGATCCTCTCCAACGTCCGCCCGTCCAGGGCGACTTCCGCCGACGGCGTCCCAAGTGCCCCCACCGCGCGCCACGTTCCCGTCACCGACACCCACGTGTCCGCCTCGGGCGGCTCGACCCCGTACACCTTCACCTTCACCGACTGCGCGTCCGCAGCGCAGCAGTTGAGGATCAGCCGGGTGAGGTACCAGTGGTCCGGCGACGAGGCCGGGGTGACGAACCCCGTCATGGTGACCGGACGCTTCGCGATTGCCTTCGTACGGTCCTGCTGGACCCGCGACGTGAAGTCGCCCAGCGTGATGGGGAGCGGCGAGGTCGCGGGCAGCGGGTCGAAGCCGTCGTCCGGCGTCGCGGCGACCGCCTTGACCGGCTCCCGGGACGCCGTGTACGAACCCAGCTCCGGCGGCGCGTACACCAGCAGGCTCAGCGCCGGGAGGAACAACAGCCAGGCCACCGGCGGGACATGGGCGCCGTGGGAGTCCCGGTGCCGGTACGCCGACCACGCCTCCGCGAGCCCGAGCAGGAGCAGGACGACGCCGGAGAGGATCAGCAGCGGACGCATCCCCTCCTTCACGTACCGCAGGAACACCTCGGTGAACAGGGCGACTTGGAGGAGCCCCGCGCCGGTCAGCGCCAACAGGGCGGCCTGGAGCACGCGTTTCACAGCAGAGCCTCTCCGATCAGGACCGCGCACAGCACCGCCACGACCGTCGTCGCCGCCGAGAAGCGCCAGGCGAACGCGCGGCCGAACGTGCCGGTCTGGAGCGCGATGAGCTTGAGGTCGACCATCGGGCCGACGACCATGAACGTGAGGCGCGCGGTGGGGGAGAAGCCGGTCAGGGAGGCCGCGACGAAGGCGTCCGCCTCCGAGCAGACGGCGATGACGATGGCCAGGGCCGCGAGGAACACCACGGACAGCCAAGGGGAGCCCGCGAACGTGTCGACCCACGTGCGCGGCACGGCGACGTTGAAGGTGGCCGCCGCCATCGCGCCGATCACCAGGAACCCGCCCGCGTGCAGGAAGTCGTGCTGGAAGCCTGCCCTGAACTCCGCCCAGCGGCTGCGCCCTTGCTCGTGACCGGTGTGCCGTACGGCCGGCTTCAGCCACTCCGCGCGGCCGAACCGCAGCCACAGCCAGCCCATCACGGAGGCCGCCGCGAGCGAGGCGACCAGTCGGGCGACGACCATCATGGGGGCGCCCGGGAACGCAACTGCCGTAGCCGTCAGGACAATTGGGTTCACCGCCGGGGCCGACAGCAGGAACGCGAACGCCGCCGCCGGAGCAACTCCCCTGCCGATGAGGCTGTTTGCCACCGGCACCGAGGCGCACTCACAGCCCGGGAGGACGACTCCCGCCATTCCGGCGACCGGTACGGCCAGCGCCGGACGCTTCGGGAGCGCCTTGCGGAACACCGACGCCGGGACGAACGCGTTGATCGCGCCCGACAGGGCCGTCCCCAGCAGCAGGAACGGCAGCGCCTGCACGGTGACCGAGAGGGCCACCGTGCGCCAGGCCTCCATCGCCGGGGAGTCGCCCCAGCGGCCCAGGACGACGAGGAGGGTGCCGGGGACGATCGCCGCCGCGAGCAGCAGAAGCGGGCCGTGGCGTGGCCACGTAGGCGGTTCTGCTACGGGCAGTTCGTCGGCTGCGCGTTCCTCTGTCGTCGTCGGCCCCACGCCCGCCCCTGCCGGTCCTCACATGTCCTCCACATGTTCCGACCAACATACCGGGCCCGGCACAGGACTCTCACTCACCCCGTGAGTGACTCACGTACCGCTCTTACCAGCGCCTGCGGCCTCGGGTCGGCGGTCACCGTCCTGCGGAAGCCGTTGGTGACGTACCCGAACGCGATGCCCGACTCCGGGTCCGCGAACGCCAGCGGGCCGCCCCGGCCCGGGTGCCCGAACGACGTCGGGGCGAGGAACGGGGACGCTGGGCTGTGCAGCATGTACCCCAGTCCGAAACGGGAGTTGACGACCAGGACGCGGTCTGGGCCCGACGACTCCTGCGCGCGGGCCAGTTCGACCGTCTCCGGGGTGAACAGGCTTGGTACGCCGTCCAGTTCGCCGATCAGCGAGGCGTAGATCCGGGCCAGGCCGTCCGCCGTCGCGAACCCCGTCGAACCGGGCAACTGCGCCGTGCGGTACGCCGGGTCGTTCTCGTCGGCGTCCACGATCGCGCCGAACGCCCGCCGCGTGAGCGAGTCCGGGTTCGCGTACGCCTCGGTGATCGCCGGCTTCGGGCGGGACTTCAGCGTGCCCGCCGCCTCCGTCGTCGTCTCCACCATCGCCGTCCGGCCCGCCCGCCACGCCTGCTCCGGCGGGAGGCCCAACCAGAAGTCCGCGCCCGCCCGCCCGGCGATCTCCGTCGCGATGAACTCCGCGATCGGGCGGCCCGTGACGCGGCGGACCAGCTCGGCGATCGTCCAGCTGAACGTGTGCGGGTGGTAGCCGTGCGCCGTGCCCGGCGTCCAGGCCGGGGCCTGCGCCGCGACCGCCGCCGCGCCGAGGTCCGGGTCCGCCGCCTGGGCCGCCG
>NZ_LIRL01000551.1:0-899 GCF_001419795.1 Streptomyces niveiscabiei | reverse complement strand
GCGGCCAGTACGCGCCCACCGGGGCGTCCAGGTCCAGGACGCCGCGCTGGTGGAGCAGGAGGACGGCCGCCGCCGCGACGCCCTTCGTCGCCGAGCGGACGATCTGGGCCGTGCCCTCCACCCACGGGGTGGAGCCGGTGACGTCCTGGGTGCCGTACCAGAGGTGTACGACTCTACGACCGTGGTGGTACACGGCGACCGACGCGCCCTGGTCGCCCAGCGTCTCGAAGTTCCGCGCGAACGCGGCTCTCACGGGTTCGTAGCCCTCGGCGACTGTGCCGTTCACCGTGGTCCTCTCGGGTTGGCCTTCGACGTCTGCTGCAACGTCCTGGGCCGACCTGCGATTCCTTGGCCGCGTCAGCCCAGGAGAATCGTTACGTCGATGTTCCCGCGCGTCGCGTTCGAGTACGGGCAGACCTGGTGCGCGGCGTCCACCAGCTGGGCCGCGATCTCCGCGTCCAGGATGGGGAGGGAGACGCTGAGGGCGACCGCGAGGCCGTAGCCCTTGGTCCTGTTCGGGCCGATGCCGACCTTCGCGGCGACGGTCGAGCCCGTCAGGTCGTAGCCCGACCTGTTGCCGACCAGGATCAGCGCGTTGTGGAAACACGAGCTGTAGCCCGCCGCGAACAGCTGCTCCGGGTTCGTGCCGTTGCCGTCGCCGCCCAGCTCCGGCGGCATCGCCACACGCAGCTCGATCTGGCCGTCCTGGCTGGTCACGTACCCGTCCCGACCGCCGTGCGCCGTCGCCTCCGCGACGTACATGATCTTCGTCGGACGCGTGTCGACGGCAGCAGCGCCTTCTGTCATGGCGGGACCTCCCCCGGTTTGCCCAGTTGCCTTGTGCACAAGGTACTGGCCGGTAGGTAGGTGTGGTGGGGGCGGGGGTGGTAACCGGGGGT
>NZ_LIRL01000550.1 GCF_001419795.1 Streptomyces niveiscabiei | reverse complement strand
CCCCCGGCCGGGCCGCCGCCAGGCATCGCACAGGCACTTCCCCGTCCCCCCTCCTGACAGACCGGTAGATCATGCGCATTCCCCAAGGCCACCGCCTCCTCGTAGCCCTCTTCGCCCTGCCGCTGCTCGCGGGCTGCTTCGCGTCGGGCGGGGGCGGCGGCGACGACGCCTCCGGCGCGCAGGACGGTGCCCGTCTCCGGGTCGCCCTCGCCTTCCCGCCCGCCGAGAAGCTCTCCCCGTACGGCGCCGACGCGACGATCCTCAGCAGGCTGGGGGTCACCGAAGGGCTGACCGCGCTGGACGCGAACGGGGCGCCCGCGCCGGCGTTGGCGCAGTCGTGGAAGCGGGTGGACGACCGGACCTGGGTGTTCACGCTCAGGGACGCCAGCTTTCAGGACGGCACCCGTGTCACCCCCGCCGCCGTCTCCGGATCGCTCGGGCGCGCCGCGCAGGCCAAGCCCGCCCCCGCCGCGCTCACCGGAGTGACGCTCAGCGCCAAGGCCGAGGGCGCCACCGGCGTACGGATCACGACGAGCGTCGCCGACCCCGTGCTGCCGTTGCGGCTGGCCAGTTCGAGTCTGGCGGTCCTCGCGCCGAAGGCGTACGGCGCGCAGGGCGCGGCGAACCCGGTCGGGACGGCCACGGGGCCGTTCGAGATCACGAAGGTGAGCGGCACGACGGCCGCGACCCTGAACCGTTTCGACGACTACTGGGGCGGACGCGCCCAGGCGTCCGGCATCGACGCCCGCTTCATAGCCGACGGCACCGCGCGCGCCAACGCCCTGCGCACCGGCGAGGTCGACATCGCCGAGGCGATCCCCGTCGCGCAGGCGGCCACCCTCGACGCCGCGACCCGCAAGGAGACGGCGACGACCCGCACCACCAGCCTCCTGCTGAACAGCAGGACGGGCACCTTCAAGGACCCGGCGCTGAGGGCAGCGGCGAGGGCGGCGGTCGACACCTCGACGCTGGCCAAGGGCGTGTACGAGGGCCACGCGGACGCGGGCACCGGCATCTACGGCCCCGCCGTCACCTGGGCCGCGGGCAAGCGCACAGAACCCACCGGCCGGGCCACCCCCGGCAAGCCGAACGGCGCGGCCGTCACTCTCGCGACGTACGACAACCGCCCCGAACTCCCCGAGGCCGCGCAGGTGCTGAAGCAGCAGCTGGAGAAGGCCGGTTTCAAGGTCACCCTGGAGGTCAGGGAGTACTCGCGGCTGGAGAGCGACGCGCTGGCGGGCAAGTTCGACGCGTTCGTGCAGGCCCGCAACACCCTCCTCGACACCGGCGACCCGGTGGCGGTCCTGGCCAGCGACTACACCTGCGACGGCGGCTTCGACATCGCGCAGCTGTGCGACAAGAAGGTCGACCAGGCCGTCGCGGCGGCGCAGGGCATCGCCGACACCGGCAAGCGCCAGGACGCGGCGATGACGGCCGAGGCCGCGATCCTCGGCACGGACGCGGTCGTCCCCCTCGTCCACCAGCGGGTGATCACCGGCGTCGGCGCGAAGGTGCGCGGCGTCCTCCTCGACCCGTACGAGCGCACGCTCGTCGGCATCGGCACCCGGCGCTGACCGCGTGGCACGGGTCACGGCGCTCCTGTGGCGGGTGGCCCTCGCCGCGGGCCTGGTCTGCGGCATCGGCCTCCTGCCCTGGCTGACGGACACGGACCCGGCGCTGACCGTCCTCAAGGCCCGCGCCGTCGACCGCGAACCCACCCCGCAGGTCCTGGCGGACATCCGCGGGCAGCTCGGCCTCGCCGACGGCCCGCTGCACCTCCTCGGCCAGTGGCTGTCCGGCCTCCCGCGAGGCGACGCCGGCCGGTCCTGGATCTCCGGCGAGGAGGTCACCCCGGCCGTCCTCCAGGCGCTCGGCGCGTCCCTGCTGCTGGTGACGGTCGCGCTGGCCGTCGCGGCGATCACCGCCGCCCTGGTCTGCGCGCCCACCCTCCGCCGGGGCGCCCGCCGCACCCTCGCCGGGCATGCCCCGGCCCGCTCGGGCTCCGCGATGCTCGCCGCGCTGCCGGAGTTCCTCACGGCGTCCGTGCTCGCCACGGTCGTAGGCGTCCAGCTCGGCTGGCTGCCCGCGCTCGGCTGGTACGGGCTCAAGTGGACGATCCTGCCCGCGCTCGCGCTGGGGCTGCCTGCCGGGGCCGTGCTCGGGCGGCTGCTGGACGACCTGCTGCCGGGCGCGTTCGCCGAACCCTGGGCGAAGGCGGCCACCGCGCGCGGGATCCCCGGCGGGCGGATCGCCCGGCACGCGGTACGGCGCAGCCTGCCCGGACTGCTGCCCAACCTGGGCCTGTTCGCGGTCGGGCTGACCGGCGGGTCGGTCGTCGTGGAGCAGATCTTCGACATCCCCGGCCTCGGCCGCACCACCCTCCAGGCGGCCCTCGCCCAGGACCTCCCGGTCCTCCAGGCGGGCACCCTCGCGATGATCCTGTTCGCCGCGCTCGTCACGGGCGCGGCGAACAGGATCGCCCGCCCCCTCCTCGGC
>NZ_LIRL01000055.1 GCF_001419795.1 Streptomyces niveiscabiei | reverse complement strand
GAGGGGGAGGGCGGAGCCGGACCCGGAGCGAGGGAAGGGACGGCTGAGGGCGGAGGCTGAGGGGTGCAGGGCCGCGCCCGTCTCTATCGGCCCGCACCTACCTGCCCGCCCCCTACCGGCCCGCCGCGATCCCCGCCAACCTCCGCGCCTCCTTCCGCGTGGCCCGCGCGATCGCGTCCTCGTCCACCGTCAACAACCGTCCCCCCTCCACGATCTGACGCCCGTTCACGAACGACGCCGTCACCGGAGCCGCCGCCCCGAAGACCAGCGCGGTCACCGGATCGGCGATCGACGCGTGGGCCAGCGTGTCGAGACGCCACAGCACGAGGTCCGCCAGCTTGCCGGGCTCCAGGGAGCCGATCTCCCGTGCGCGGCCCAGGACTTGGGCACCCCCGTACGTGCCGAGCCGCAGCGCCTGGCGGGCGTTCAGCGCGGCCTCCCGATGCGCCCCCAGCCGGTTGATCAGCAGGGCGTTGCGCAACTCCGTGTGCAGTTCCCCGGATTCGTTGGAAGCCGTGCCGTCGACGCCCAGACCGACCGGCACCCCCGCCGCCAGCATGTCCGGCACCCGGGCGATCCCGGCGGCCAGGCGGGCGTTGGAGGAGGGGCAGTGGGCGACGCCCGTGCGCGTGCGTGCGAACGCCGCGATGTCCGAGTCGTTCATGTGGACGCAGTGCGCCATCCACACGTCCTCGCCGAGCCAGCCCGTGGACTCGAAGTAGTCCGTGGGCCCCATGCCGAAGAGCTCGTGGCAGAACTTCTCCTCCTCGACCGTCTCCGAGCCGTGCGTGTGCAGGCGGACACCGAGGCGGCGGGCCAACTCGGCGCCTTGGCGCAGGAGTTCGGTGGAGACGGAGAAGGGGGAGCAGGGGGCGACGGCGACTTGGGTCATCGCGTCGGAGGAGGCGTCGTGGTGGCGGCGTACCGTCTCCTCGGTCGCCGCGAGTGCGCCGTCCAGGGTTTCCACCGCGAAGTCGGGCGGCAGGCCGCCGTCGGACTCGCCCCGGTCCATCGAACCGCGCGCGAGCGTGAAGCGGACGCCCATGTCGCTCGCGGCGCCGATGATCGCGGCGGAGAGGTCGCCGGTGCCGCGCGGGAAGACGTAGTGGTGGTCCATCGCGGTGGTGACGCCGCCGCGCGCCATCATCGCGAGGGAGCCCTCGGCCGCCGCGCGGACCATCGGCTCGTCGATGCGCGCCCAGGTCGGGTAGAGGGCGACGAGCCAGTCGAAGAGGTTGTGGTCGGTGGCCAGGCCCCGGGTGATCCACTGGTAGAAGTGGTGGTGGGTGTTGACCAGGCCGGGGGTGACGAGGTGGCCGGTCGCGTCGATACGGCGGACGACGTCCGTGAGGCCCTCGGGAGCCCGGCCCGCGCCGAGCGACTCGATACGGTTGCCGGAAACGACGAGGTAACCGTTTGCGTACTCGTTGTCGTCGGCGTCCACGGTCGCGATCGCCGCGTTCTCGATGACGATGCGCTGGGGCATCACAGAGTCCTCCAAAGGGTCAGAGATTGGTGAGGTCCACCGGAATCCGCGCCTCGGCGCCGTCCCGCAGGATCGTCGCCTCGATCAGGCCGTAGGGGCGGTCGGCGGCGAAGTACACCTCGTTGTCGTTCTTCAGCCCGAACGGCTTCAAGTCCACGAGGAAATGGTGCTTGTTGGGCAGCGAGAAGCGGATCTCGTCGATCTCCGGCCGGTGTTCGACGACGCGCGCGCCCATCGCGTACAGGGTCTGCTGGAGGGAGAGCGAGTACGTCTCGGCGAACGCTTCGAGGATGTGCCGCTTCGTCTCCTCGTACGACTCCTGCCAGTTGGGCAACTCCTCTTCCGCGCCGGACCAGTTGAAGCGCCAGCGGGCGGCGACGTCGGTCGCGAGGATGCGGTCGTACGCCTCGGGGAGGGTCGTGTACTCGTCCTTGACGTAGCCCCAGAACTCGGAGTTGGTCGAGTTGAGAACGGTGAGGTCCTTCAGGCCGGACACGATCTCCCATGACGTACCGTCAAAAGTGATCTGGGCCAGGCGGGTTTCCTGCCCCTTGCGGACGAAGGAGTGCTCCCCCTCCCCCGCGTTCGCGATCCGCTCCCAGGCGAACTCCTCTATCCGGACCCGGGCTTGGTGGATCGTCTCCTGCGAGGTGACGAAGTGCCGCGCGAGGTCGATGCCGAACTGCTCGGCGGAGTCGATGCCGTACTCCTTGGCGAACGCGTACACCGTGTTCTTCGTGGTGTCGGTCGGCAGGACGCTCGCGTTGGAGCCGGAGTAGTGGACCTCGGTCATGTCGCCGCTGAGGGAGACGGAGACGTTGAGGTCCTTGATGTGGTGCGTGGCGCCGTCGCGGACGACGCGGACGACTCGGGTCTCGGCCTTGCCGTACTGGTTCTGGCCGAGCAGTGCGCGGGTCATGGGTCCTAGCTCCCTCGGTAGACGGAGTAGCCGAACGGGTTCAGCAGCAGCGGTACGTGGTAGTGCTCGCCGGGTCCGACCGCGAAGGCGACCGTGACCTCGGGGAAGAACGCGGCGTCGACCTCGAAGACGAGGCGGGCGTGCGCGGTGCCCTCGGGCAGTGGCGGGAAGTCCTTGCAGCGGCCGTCCGCGTCGGTCACCGACTCGCCGGCCGGCGACCAGTCGCCGTCGGCGCGCGCGGCCAGGCGCACGGTGACGCCGGTGGCCGGGCGGCCGGCCGAGGTGTCCAGGATGTGCGTGGACACGGTGCTGGTCATGCGGGATCACCTTCGACGAGTCGTACGAGCCTGATGCGGTTGATCTTGCCGAGTTCTCCCCGGACGATCTCGCGTTCGCGCTCCGGCGTGTTCCCGATCCGTTCCCGGGCGGCGTCGCGCAGCTGCGCCCCGGTCAGGCCGGTCGCGCAGATCAGGAAGACGTGGCCGAAACGTTCCTGGTAGGCGAGGTTCAGTTCGAGCATCTCGGCCTTCACCGCGGCGTCGGCGTCCGTCATCCCGCGCTGCTCGCGCGCCGACGCCGGGTCCCCGGAGCGGGGGCGCCCTATCGCCGGGTGCCCCGCGAGCGCCTCGTCCAGTCCGGTGTCGTCCAGATCGTGTACGGCGGCCTCGCCGGCGGCGTACAGGGCTTCGGGGGTGGCGTACGGGCGGGCCGCGAGGACCCGGTCGGTCCAGGCCGTCGCCGCGCACACCTCGTGGAGGGCGGCGCGGGCGGCCGGCTCGGGGAGGGCGTTGAGGCGGGCCAGGCC
>NZ_LIRL01000549.1:769-3415 GCF_001419795.1 Streptomyces niveiscabiei | reverse complement strand
GGGCAGGACCTCGCCGTGTTCTGCCGGACCCTGCTGAACGGGGGGTCGTACGGGACGGCGCGCATCCTCGGCGCGGACTACGTGGACCTGCTGCTGGACCGGCCCGGGCTGGGGTTCGCGGTCGATCAGGCGTGGTTCATGGGGGGGTTGGCGGGGCGGGGAGCGGCGGGGCACACGGGGTTCACGGGGACGTCGCTGGTGGTCGACCGGGCCACGGACACGTTTCTGGTACTGCTGGCGAACACGGGGCATCCACGGCGGAGACAGGGCGGGAGCGGCCCGAGGGCCCGAGCGGGGACGAGGCTGGCCCGGGCGGTGCGGGGGTTCGGAGGGTGAGCGGCGCCGGAGTTCCGTGCGGCCCGAGCAGCGCTCCCGACCTGAGAGAATCTCTGCGTGAACTCGACCGAATCCCTCCGTACCGCCCTTGACTCGCTCCTCGACGGGCTGCCGCCCCGGCAGGCGGCTCAGGCGGTGGAGCGGCTGATCGCGAGTTATCGGGGCGTGACGCCGACGTCCGCGCCGATCCTGCGGGACCGTGCGGATGTCGCCGCGTATGCCGCGTACCGGATGCCGGCGACGTTCGAGGCCGTGTGCTCGGCGCTGGAAGCGTTTGCTGAGACGGTTCCGGGGTGGGAGCCGGGGAGTCATGTGGACGTGGGGGGCGGGACCGGCGCGGCGACGTGGGCCGTGGAGTCGGTGTGGCCCGGCGTGCGGGACGTGACGGTGCTGGACTGGGCCGAGCCGGCGCTCGCGCTGGGTCGGGAGATCGCGGCGGCCAACTCCGCGCTGTCCGGGGTGCGTTGGGAGCGGGCGCGGATCGGTTCGGCGCTGCGGGTGCCCGAGGGGACGGACCTGGTGACGGTGTCGTACGTCCTCAACGAGCTGACGCCGGCCGACCGCTCCGCACTGCTCGCCGGGGTGAGCGGGGCGGCTGCCGTGGTGATCGTCGAGGCGGGCACGCCGGACGGGTACGGGCGGATCATCGAGGCGCGGGACCAGCTGATCGCAAGCGGTTACACCATCGCGGCGCCCTGTCCGCACAGTGCCGCCTGTCCCATCGTCCCGGGCAAGGACTGGTGCCACTTCTCGGCGCGGGTGAGCCGTTCCTCGCTGCACCGGCAGGTCAAGGGGGGTTCGCTGCCGTACGAGGACGAGAAGTTCGCGTATGTCGCGGCNNAGGCGTACCCGGCTACCTCCCGGGTGGTACGGCGCCCGCAGATCCGCAAGGGGCAGGTGCTGCTCGACCTGTGCTCCGCCGGGGGCGAGCTGGGGCGGACGACCGTGACGAAGCGGCACGGCGACCTGTACAAGGCGGCGCGGGACGCGGAGTGGGGTGATCCCTGGCCGCCGGGGTCCGCCTACGCTGCGGAGGCATGAACTCCAAAGTCGCAGTGGTGACCGGTGCCGGTTCGGGCATCGGGCGGGCCGTCGCCGTCGAACTCGGGCGTGCGGGGTGGTCGTTGGTGCTGGTGGGGCGCCGGGTCGAGAAGCTGGAGGAGACGGCGGCGCTGACGCCGGACTCGGCCTGCCGGGTGATGCGGGCGGACGTGGCGCGCGAGGAGGACGTGGAGCGCGTCTTCGGTGCCGTACCGGGGCGGCTCGGCCTGCTCTTCAACAACGCGGGGACGTTCGGGCCCGGTGGCGTGCCGTTCGAGGAGCTGTCGTACGACGCGTGGCGGCATGTCGTGGACACGAATCTCAACGGGGCGTTCCTGTGCGCGCGTTCGGCGTACCGGCTGATGAAGTCGCAAGCCCCGCAAGGGGGTCGGATCATCAACAACGGTTCCATCTCCGCGCACACGCCTCGGCCGCAGTCCGCGCCGTACACCGCGACCAAGCATGCGATGACCGGGCTCACCAAGTCCCTTGCGCTGGACGGGCGTTCGTACGGCATCGCGGTGAGTCAGATCGACATCGGCAACGCGGCGACCGATATGACGGACCGGATGCGGGCGGGGGTGCTCCAGGCGAACGGGGAGGTCGTGCCGGAGCCGGTGATGGACGTCGCGGATGTGGCGCGCACCGTGCGGCACATGGCGGAGCTGCCGTTGGAGGCGAACATGCAGTTCGTGACGGTGCTGGCGACGGGGATGCCGTACGTCGGGCGGGGCTGAACCCCCTGCGGGCGGGGGCCTGTTGACCCCACACAAGCGGAACTGATTCGTCCGCCCTATTGCGGTGGTTGGCGGAACTATGCTCAACTCTTCTACACGAGAACTTCACACTTGGGTGGGGGAGTTCCGCAGACCATTCCGAGGGGGGAGAAAGCAGTCGCCCCACGGCACCGGGTGGGGGTGGGCCTCGCGGGGAACCGCGAGGTGCGCACCGGGCCGTGGGGCGTCTGCTGCAACGGGGCGGTGGCTCAACTCCCTTCGGGGGCGGCCTTCTTGGCGCGGCGGTTGCGCAGGGCGTACACGCCGCCGAGCAGGGCCCCCGCGACGACGCCTCCGACCGGCAGCGTCCAGCCCATGCTGTCGTCATCGACCGCTGTCCCCGCCGAACCGGCCGCGCCGTGCGGCGAGTTGTGCGACACCTTCGCGCCGCCCTCGCTGAGGGGCTCCGCGAGCGTCCCGACCGCCTTCGCCGAACTCCCTTGCGCGAAGCCCCAGTCGAGGAGGGTGCGCGCCTCCTCGTACACAGCGTTGA
>NZ_LIRL01000549.1:0-740 GCF_001419795.1 Streptomyces niveiscabiei | reverse complement strand
AGCCGGTTCGTGTTCTCGATCCCGGTCTTCCCGATCCGCGCGGTCCTCGTCCCGCAGTAGGCCCGGAAGTCGGCGTTCCTGAGCCCGCTGCGGGCCATGAGCGTGAGGTCGTACGCGGAGGAGTACTGCCGGGGGTGGTCGTACCCGTCAGGGCTTACCACGTACGTGTCCACGGCCTGAAGATCAGCGGCCTTGGCCCGCATCTCGGCGACGGTCCGCTCGATCCCCCCGTTCATCGCGGCCAGCACCCGCACGGCGTCGTTCCCGGACCGCAGGAAAACCCCGTGCCACAGATCCTCGACGCTGTACGTCACCCCGGCCTTGATCCCCACCAGGCTGGACCCCGCAGGCACAGAGGCCAGCTCCACCCCCCGGACGGTATGCCTCTCCCCCCGCGCGAACTTCCCCAGCAAGGTGTCCGCGAACAGCATCTTGAGCGTCGAGGCCGGCGCGAGCCGCCCATGCGGATCCCGCGCGGCCAGCACCTCCCCACTCTCGTGGTCGGCAACGATCCAGGCCCGGGCACTGATGTTCACCGACGGGACCGTACAGAACAATGGTGAGAAAACACGAACCCTGCCCGAGGGCGTGTCCGACCTGGGGTTTCAGCGGAGGAGCCGCGCCCTCCCCGCGGACCTCACCTCCCGAGGATCCGCTCGACCTCCGCCATCTGCTCCCCGCTCAGCGGGCCCTTCCCCAGCGCCCCCGCGTTCTCCTCCGCCTGGGCGACGGACCTGAAG
>NZ_LIRL01000548.1 GCF_001419795.1 Streptomyces niveiscabiei | reverse complement strand
AGTTCGTCAGGAACCAACCGCTGTGACAGACCGATACCCATGGCAAGGCATCATGCCGCACCCATCTCACGCCACGTGAGACAAGCTCTTAATGTCCGGGGAATGCAATCCGAGCCCGCCATCGAAAGCCGTGCGGCCACGCGCGGCCGGCGACGCAAACGCGGCGCCGGGTCCGCTGAGGGGCCCGTGTTCGTCGACAGCTCCGGACGCAGGTCCAGGGCGTCCTCCCTGCTGCCGTTCGGCCGAGGCGGAGCCGGCCAGGGCCAGGGACCCGGTCGCCCCGCCCAACTCCGGCCGAGCGGCGGGCAAGGCGGCGGCGCTCCAGAAACCGAGGGTCATCCTCGCGCTGCTGCTCCTGCTCGCGCTGGCAGTCCGACGCCCGCGTCAACCGCGAGATGCGGCAGACCCAGTTGGCACTCGCCGGTGCCGCCGGTATCACCACGACCCTTTTCCAATGAGCGACGCCGGAGGACGGAAAAGGCGCGTCGGTCCTTTTCCACGACGCCGGGGGTGAACGGTCCCAGACCATCGCCGCGCTGCCGGAGTACATCGAGCGGATGCGGGCCGAGGGGCGCTCATCGCCGCCGTGGCGCTCGCCGAATGGACGGTGCGCACGCTCTCCGTCGGCCTCATGGTCGTAGGCGTCGCGGTGCTGGGCCGGTTCGGGATGATGCTCGTCCTCGCGCGGCGGCATCACCGCAAACGCCATGAGCGCAGGTTCAGTCGGGGGCCCGAGGTGACCCGGCGGGTCAGTGTGGTCGTCCCCGCGTACAACGAGAAGGAATGCATCGACACGGCTCGGCATGGACGGCGTACGCGTCATCCGGCAGGAGAACGCCGGGAAGCCCGCCGCGCTCAACAACGGGGTGCGCGGCGCGAGTTGCGACATCGTCGTCATGGTGGACGGCGACACCGTCTTCGAACCGGACGCCGTGCGCCACCTGGTCCAGCCGTTCGCCGACCCCGGGGTCGGAGCGGTCGCCGGGAACCGGAACACGGTCATCGGCGCCTGGCAGCACATCGAGTACGTCATGGGGTTCCCGGCTACGACCGCTCGCCGTGATCGTGCCGGCGCTGGCCGCGACGGGGTTCGGCGGCTGGTACGCCCTCACCCGTCAGGGGGAGACCGGGTCGTACGACCTCGACGACCTACCCCTCGCGCAGGCGTTCTGGTCCGCCGGGTACGTCACCCTCCTGATGTACGCGAAGTCGTACTTCGGGGTGGACCTCGCAGGGCTCGCGAAGCACCGGCGGCTCGACCGGGTCGTCGGCGTCTTCAACGCCCGCGCGGTGACGATCTACCTGTGGCACGAGATCGCGCTGATCCTCGCGGTGCCGCTGACCGACCGGTTCTGGGACGTGGCCGGGAGGAAACGGCCCCGGCTGCTGCCCTGAGGTCCCTGCCGTGGCTCCCTGGGGGGAGGCTGCAAGAATGGGCCGGGTGACCCGCGCATCCCTGGACAAGCAGCCGCACGAAGTCGCCTCGATGTTCGACAACGTGGCGGAACGGTACGACCTGACCAACGACGTGCTGTCCCTCGGGCAGGACCGGCGGTGGCGCAAGGAGGTCGCGCGGGCGGTGGATGCCCGGCCGGCCCAGAAGATCCTCGATCTCGCCGCCGGTACGGCCACCTCCTCGCTGCCGTTCGCGCAGGCCGGGGCGTATGTCGTGCCGTGCGACTTCTCCCTCGGCATGCTTCAGGTCGGCAAGCGGCGCAACTCCTGGCTGCCGTTCACCGCCGGGGACGCCACGCGGCTGCCGTTCAAGGACGACACGTTCGACGCGGTGACGATCTCGTTCGGGCTGCGGAACGTGCAGGACTTCGACGCGGGGCTCCGCGAGATGTACCGGGTGACCCGGCCCGGGGGGCGGGTCGTGATCTGCGAGTTCTCCCACCCGACGTGGGCGCCGTTCCGGACGGTCTACACGGAGTACCTGATGCGGGCGCTGCCGCCGGTGGCCCGCGCGGTGTCCTCCAACCCGGACGCGTACGTGTACCTCGCCGAGTCCATCCGGGCGTGGCCCGATCAGCCCGCCCTGGCCTCGCGGCTGCGGGAGGCCGGGTGGGCGAAGGTCGCCTGGCGGAACCTCACCGGGGGTGTGGTGACGTTGCACCGGGGCTTCAAGGACTGACGGTCCCCCTCACCGCGTAGTACTCCCGTACCCCCTACCTCAGAACCATCGGCATCTCCCTCCCCCCGTACCCCACCGCCGCGTACGGCTCCCCCGGCTCCTCC
>NZ_LIRL01000547.1 GCF_001419795.1 Streptomyces niveiscabiei | reverse complement strand
GGTTGATCGCGCAGTTCCCCGCGCCCCTAAAAACCCTTGCGCTCACCCGAATGGGTTGAATCCGCTCCTTTCGCGACTCGATCCCCGCGCGCCTTGGGCATCCCCCTTGTGTGAGTGGTGCACGGCTTCTTTCTCGCTCGCGGCTCTGGCTGCGGATGCTGGTCGTGGTGCTCGCACTCCTGGTGCCGGGGGAAGCCTGCGCGGTGCCCTGTGTGGCGATGGCTGTGGAGAGCGTCGAGTACGACGTCGTCGACAGCGGGCTGCGGCCGAGTGCCGCGCCTGTCGACCGGGTCGAGAAGGTGTTGCGGCCCGCGTCCGTTTCCGGGGTGGGTGTCGGGGCGTTCGGGAAAGCGGCGCGTGAATTTTTCCCGGCTCTTGTCCCGTTGGGACTTTCCTCCGTGCGGTGTGTGGTTCTGCGGTGCTGATGAGAGCGGCGTAGCGAAAGCCCCTCATCCTTCACGCAGAGCGAGGAAACATGCCCACAGATCCTTATGCGGTCCTGCGTGCCCTGTTGCGCGCGGAAGCCCGGCGTACGGCGCCCACGGAGAAGCGGACGGAGAACGAGCAGCAGCCCCAGTCGCAGGCTGAGCAGAGCCGTTAGCTGAGAAGGTGGCGGACCGAAAGGAACCGGTCCGCCACCTCACCGCCTTCTTCTCGCCGTACCGAAGAGGGACCGCGTGATTTCCCGGCCCAGTTGCGTACCGATCGACCGCGCCAGGGATGTGAACATGCCGCTGCCCACGACCTGTTCCACCATCGACGACTGGCGCTCCTCACGCTCACGAGGAACCGCCGGTTTCTCCGCCTCGCGTCGCTGGAGTTTCTCGTACGCCGATTCTCTGTCCACAGCCTGTGCATAACGTTCGTGGAGCGGGGACGACGTGACCGCCGCGTCCAGGGCGCCCGCGTCGATCGGCCCCATCAGCGACTCCGGCGCCCGAAGTCGCGTCGCCGCGACGGGTGTCGGCGCGCCCTTCTCGCTCAGGACGGTCACGACCGCCTCTCCCGTTCCCAGCGAGGTCAGGAGTTCTTCGAGGTCGTACGCGGAATTCGGGAACGTCTTGACGGTCGCTTTCAGCGCTTTCTGGTCGTCCGGGGTGAAGGCGCGCAAGGCGTGCTGGACGCGGTTGCCGAGCTGGGCGAGGACGTCGGCGGGGACGTCCTTGGGGGTCTGGGTGACGAAGAAGACGCCGACCCCTTTGGAACGGATGAGGCGGACGGTCTGGGTGATGGAGTCGAGGAACGCCTTGGAGGCGCCGTTGAAGAGGAGGTGGGCCTCGTCGAAGAAGAAGACGAGCTTCGGTTTGTCGGCGTCGCCGATCTCCGGGAGGTCGTGGAAAAGGTCCGCGAGGAGCCACATCAGGAAAGTGGAGAAGAGTTGCGGTTTGTCCTGGATCGCCGGGAGTTCCAGGACCGACACGATTCCCCGGCCGTCGGGGGACAGCCGGAGGAAATCGGCCGTGTCGAATTCGGGTTCGCCGAAGAAGTCGGCCATGCCCTGCGCCTCGAACGCGGTGAGGGAACGCAGGATCACGCCCGCCGTCGCCGTGGAGAGGCCGCCGATGGTCGTGAGCTCCGCCTTGCCCTCGTCGGACGTCAGGAAGGCGACCACCGCGCGCAGATCCTTGAGGTCGAGGAGTTCGAGGCCCTTCGTGTCGGCGTAGTGGAAGATCAGGCCGAGGGACTGCTCCTGGGTGGGGTTGAGCTGGAGCACCTTGGAGAGCAGGACCGGGCCGAAGCTGGTGATGGTGGCGCGTACGGGGATGCCGTGGCCGATGCCGCCGAGGGCGTAGAACTCCGCGGGGAATCCGGCGGGGGTCCATTTCTGGCCTACTTCGGCTGCTCTGGCCTGCACTTTCTCGCCGGGTTGGCCGGGTGCCGACACCCCCGACAGGTCGCCCTTCACGTCCGCGAGGAAGACCGGGACGCCCTGCGCGGAGAGCTGCTCGGCGATCAGCTGGAGCGTCTTCGTCTTGCCGGTGCCCGTCGCGCCCGCGACCAGGCCGTGGCGGTTGAGGACGGGCAGCGGGATACGGACGGGGGCCTCGGGGTGGGGCGTGTTCTCCCAGAGGAGGGCGCCGAGGTCGAGCGCGGGGCCCGTGAAGGCGTACCCGGCCGCGATCTCAGCGACCTCGGCCGGGGTCTCAGCGGCCTCCGTACCCCCGGCCGTGATCTCCGTCCCCCCGCCCGGGGTCGGCCCGTTCGCGCCCGTCGGCTGCGGCTGCGTACTCATCGCCTGTCCCTCGTTCCCGGTTTGCCTCGGTACATGACGTTATTTGCAGCGTCGCACTCCGCCGCCGTGGCTGCGCCCGGAAGGTCTGGGCCGGTAGGCTTTCCGTGTGATCTTCAAGCGCATCGGAAACGGCCGGCCGTACCCCGACCACGGCCGGGAGAGCACCCGGCAGTGGGCGGACGTCGCACCGCGTCCGGTCCGCCTCGATCAGCTCGTGACCACGAAGCAGCAGCTCGATCTGGAGACCCTGCTCGCGGAGGACTCGACGTTCTACGGCGACCTCTTCGCGCACGTCGTGAAGTGGCAGGGCGATCTGTATCTGGAGGACGGGCTGCACCGGGCGGTGCGGGCCGCGCTCCAGCAGCGGCAGGTGCTGCACGCGCGGGTGCTCGAACTGGAGTGACGGTCCCCGGCGGGTGGCCTCGTTGCCCCTTTCGGGTGCAATCCGTGTGACCGCGCGGTGTCGGATGATCGTTTATTAGTCACGGACGCGCCGGAGCACTACGCTGCGCCCATGAGCATGCTGACTCCCCCCGGCATGGGCGGCAAGTACCGCATCACAGGCGACAAGTACCCGCGCATGCGGCGATCTCGGCGGCGAGGTCGGCTCGTTGTGGTCGTCGTCGCGTGCGGGGCCGTGCTCGGGGTCGCGGGGTGGGGGACGATGCAGCTCGTCGATGTCTTCACCGGTGGCGGCGGTACCGCGTCCGCCGCGGCCGGCACGTGTGCGCCCAAGAAGGCGGTTCCTACGACGGCCGCCGTGGCGCTTCCCCAGCCCGCGCAGATCACCGTGAACGTCTTCAACGCGACCACCCGTAGCGGGCTCGCGAAAACCACCGCCGACGAGCTGAGGAAGCGGGGGTTCAAGGTCGGCCAGGTCGGGAACGCGCCCGCGCAGTTCGACAAGAAGGTCGCCGGGACAGGGGTGTTGGTGGGGGTGCCCGCCGCGTCCGGTACGTCGCTGTCCGTGCTGGGCGTTCAACTCCCGGGCGCGGCACGGAAGATGGACGCGGCCCGGAAGGACGCGTCCGTGGACCTCATCATCGGCAACGGCTTCAGGGCCCTGGCCGCGCCGGCTGACGCGACCAAGGCGCTTGCTGCGTTGAGCGTGCCGAAGAAGGCCGCCAACGAGGGTGCCAAGAAGGGTTGTTGAGCCCGGGTTACTCCGCCGCGCCGTACAGGCGATCCCCGGCGTCGCCCAGGCCCGGCACGATGTAGCCCTGTTCGTTCAAGTGGTCGTCCACCGCTGCCGTCACCACCGTCACCGGGGTGCCCGCCAGTTCGCGTTCCATCAGTTCCACGCCCTCGGGCGCGGCGAGCAGGACGACCGCTGTCACATCGTCCGCGCCCCGGCGGATCAGTTCGCGGATCGCCGCGACCAGGGTGCCGCCGGTGGCCAGCATCGGGTCGAGGACGTACACCTGGCGGCCGGAGAGGTCCTCCGGCATGCGGGTGGCGTACGTGGACGCCTCCAGGGTCTCCTCGTTGCGGATCATGCCGAGGAAGCCGACCTCCGCCGTGGGCAGGAGGCGGACCATGCCGTCGAGCATGCCGAGGCCCGCGCGGAGGATCGGTACGACGAGGGGGCGGGGGTGGGACAGCTTGACGCCGGTCGTGTCGGTGACCGGGGTCGTGATGTCGACCTGTTCCGTACGTACGTCCCGGGTCGCCTCGTAGGCGAGGAGGGTGACCAGTTCGTCGGCGAGGCGGCGGAAGGTCGCGGAGTCCGTGCGCTGGTCGCGCAGCGTGGTGAGCTTGTGAGCGACCAGGGGGTGGTCGACGACGTGGAGACGCATACGTCCAGATTAACCGGGCACGCCCCCGGGTCGCTCTGGCGTCGGACCCCCGAACTGGAGGACAGTGGGGATGACCGACTTGGACCGGGGTGGTGTGAACTGTGCCGGAAAGCGAAGAAGAGTCCCCAGAGAGTGCGGAGAGCGCGGCCGACCGGCGTCGGCGCCGGGCCCGTTTCCTCAGGGAGCTGGCGGAGGCGCGGGAGCTGCGGGACCGGGTCCAGCCGAGGAAGGCGAAGGCGGCGCGGCTGCGGCACGCGATGCGGATGCGGACGTTCCGCTGGTGGCGTCCCCCACGACCCCCTCGTACCCCTCGGCCGTGGCCGCCTCGATCACTTTCACGCTCGGATCGACCACGACGACCTGCTCCCGGCGCAGCCCAGACGCGCAGGCGGTCCGAATCGCGGAACGCCCCTTCGTACCGAATCCGACGACGACAGTGTGGTCACGCAAGGAGGGCCTCCGGAATGCTCGGCGGAACATGGACAACCATGGTGCCCATCGACCGGATCACCACCCCAGGGGGGCACGCATGAAGGACCACCCGCGTCAGCCGAGGAAGCTGAGCAGACTCTCCCTGTTCCGCACCCTGTGGTACCGCTCGCGCTCCGACGACCGCGACGACGCGGAGGCGAGCCGCGCGGTGACGATGCCGACCCGCAACGGCGTCCCCCCGCTCCAGCAGGTGCTGAAACGCCTGCTGCTGGCCCTGTTCGTGCTCGCGCTGACGACGTTCCTCGTCTACATCGACCGCGACGGCTACAACGACAACTCCGACGGCCCGGTGGACCTCCTGGACTCCGCGTACTACGCGACGGTCACGCTCTCGACGACGGGCTACGGCGACGTCACCCCGGTCAGCGACACGGCCCGCTTCATCAACATCGTCGTCATCACCCCGCTCCGCGTCGTCTTCCTGATCATCCTGGTCGGCACGACCCTGGAGGTCCTCACCGAGCGCACCCGCCAGCAGGTCCGCGTCCACCGCTGGCGCTCCCGCCTGCGCGACCACGTCGTGCTCGTCGGCTACGGCACGAAGGGCCGCCACGCGGCGGAGACCCTGGTCGGACAGGGCATCGCGAAGGACAGGATCGTCATCGTGGACGCCCAGAAGAAGGCGGTTATGACGGCCGCGGAGGACGGCCTCGTCGCGGTGACCGGCGACGCGACCCGCTCGGAGACGCTCCTCAAGGCGGAGGTCCACACGGCGGCCCAGGTCATCGTCTGCCCCCAGCGGGACGACACGACGGCCCTGGTCACCCTGACGGCCCGCCAGCTGAACCGCCGCGCCACGATCGTCGTCGCGGCCCGCGAGGACGAGAACGTACCCCTGCTGAAGCAGAGCGGCGCCGACACGGTGATCACCAGCTCCAGCTCGGCGGGCCGCCTCCTCGGCGTCGCCATGGTCAGCCCGGTCGTCGCGAACACGCTGGAGGACCTGATGACCCTGGGCAGCGGCCTGGACATCGTGGAACGCCCGGTCGCACCGGAGGAGATCGGCATGGCACCCCGCGCCTGCGGGGACCTGATCGTCGCGGTGGTCCGGGGCAAGAAGCTGCTGGACTACGCGGACCCCGGCCTCGGCGCGCTGGAGCGGGGGGACCGGGTGGTCACGGTCAGCAGGGCGACGGTGGTCGAACCGGCATAGGGGTCGACATGTTTCACGTGAAACACCCGATTGGCGCGCTTGGGGTGTTTCACGTGAAACA
>NZ_LIRL01000546.1 GCF_001419795.1 Streptomyces niveiscabiei | reverse complement strand
GGCCTGGGACTTCTTCACCGGGACGCACGACAACGACAACCGCGCCGTCGGGATGAGGGGCGCGCTGTCGGAGGAGTACCTGCGGCGGATCGTCGTGATGAGGCTGGAGCGGGGAGGGGCGGTCAGGGAAGGCGGCACCCTCGCGCGCGTGCAGGTGAGGTCGCGTACGTCGAACGTCGCGCCCCCGAAGTGGAGTGACGAGAAGGTGTCGACGCAGCCGACGTTCAGGGTGCTGCCCTGGTGGCGGGTGCCCGCCGCCGAGGCGAACGGGGGAGTCAAGTGAACACGGTCGTCGCGAAGGGCCTCGCCCGGGTGACGGAGTCCGCGCTGGGCCCGTACCAGAGCGCCGTCATACGCATCGGGTTCAGCGCCACCTGGCTGCTGTTCCTGCTGCGCGAGATCCCCAACCGTACGGAGCTGTATGGGCCGGACGGCCCGTGGAGCTGGCAGCTGGGCCGCCGTCTGATCGACGTCAACGGCGCGTTCACGGTGCTGATGTGGTCGGACGCGCGCGCGTGGTTCGAGGTCGTGTACTTCCTGGCGCTCGTCTCGGCGGCGCTGCTCCTCGTCGGCTGGCACACGCGCGCGATGTCGGTCGTCTTCATGGTCGGCGTCCTGTCGCTCCAGAACCGCAGCGTCTTCATGGGCGACGGCGGCGACAACGTCCTGCACCTGATGTCGATCTACCTGGTGTTCACGCGCTGCGCGCGCGTGTGGTCGCTGGACGCGCGCAGGGAGCGTCGTACGGAGGAGGCACGCGCGCGTGGGGAGCGCGTGCGCGGTGCGTGGGTGGGCCCGGCGCTGTGGGTCGTCCTGGGCGGCACGTTGGCCGTCGCGACGGGCGCGGGGTGGCTGACGGACGGCGAGTGGTTCGTCCCGGCGCTCCTGTGGGCCGCGTGGGCCGCGCAGGGCGTGTGGTGGTTCGCGGCACGCCGCGCGGGCGAGCTGCGGGCCCTGTGCGACATCTCGGGGAACGTGCTGCACAACGGCGCGCTGATGGTCGTCATGGCGGAGGCGTGCCTGATCTACGCGACGGCGGGCTGGTACAAGATCCAGGGCTCGCGCTGGCAGGACGGCACGGCCGTGTACTACCCGCTCCAGCTGGACTCGTTCTCGCCGTGGCCGGCGCTCGCGGACGTCCTCGCGGCGAGCGGCACGCTGGTGATGATCGCGACGTACGGGACGGTCATCGCGCAGGTCGCGTTCCCGTTCACCCTGTTCAACCGGCGCGTCAAGAACGTCCTGCTGGCGATGATGATGATGGAGCACGCGGCGATCGCGGTCGTCCTGGGGCTGCCGTTCTTCTCGCTGGCGATGATCGCGACGGACGCGGTGTTCCTGCCGACGGCCTTCCTGCTGTGGGTCGGCGCGAAGGCGGCACGCGTGCGGGGAGGCTCGGTCCGGTCGCGGACGGACGCCGAAAGGGACGTCGATACGGACAAAAAAGTGCACGTAGGCTCGACCGCATGACCGACCTGGCCGCCTGGCACCGCCTCGCCGGTACCGCAGCACTCCCCGACGGCACAGCGCTCCCCGGCAACGGTAACGACGGCGACGGCGCTGTCCTCCTGGACGGCTTCCACGCCCTCAAGCACGCCCTGCGCTTCTTCGCGCGGGTCCCCCTCGCGGTGGCCACCGACCGGGCCGCCGCCCTGGCCCTCGCGGACGACCTCGCCCCGGACGTCCGCGAGCCGCTGGCGGAGCTGCTGAGGGAGGTCACCCCGGAGGAGTACCGCGCGCTGGTCCCCCGCCCTCACCCGACGGGCGTCGCGGCCCTGGCCGTACGGCGCTCCCGCGCGGCCAACTTGAAGGCGCTGGCGGCCCTCCCCCGCACGGCCCCCGTCGTGGTCCTCGACAACCCCCGCAACCTCGGCAACGCGGGCGCCGTGATCCGCCTGGCCGCCGGTTTCGGCGCGACCGGCGTCGTCACGACGGGCACGCTGGACCCCTGGCACCCCACGGTCGTGCGCGGCGGAGCCGGACTGCACTTCGCGACGGCGGTCGAGCGCCTGGAGGCCGCCGAGCTGCCGCCGGGCCCGGTGTTCGCGTTCGACGCGGAGGGCGACGACATCCGGGGCGTGAAGCTCCCGGACGACGCCGTCCTCGCGTTCGGCTCGGAACGCAGCGGCCTGTCAGCCGACCTGCGCGCGCGTACGGACCACTTGCTGTCCCTGCCGATGCGCCCCCAGGTGTCCAGCTACAACCTCGCCACGAGCGTGGCGATGACGCTGTACCACTGGAGCGCGGGCGGGCCTCAGGGCTCCTGAACGCCTCAGCCCTCTCGCCGGACCTCCACCACCCTGAACCGGTTCGCCACGAAGGCGCCGTCCGTCAGGGCCGCGTTGGCCGCAGGGTTGCCGCCCGAGCCGTGGAAGTCGGAGAACGCGGCGGTCTGGTTGACGTAGACGCCTCCGGTGAGGTTCAGGGAGAGCTGCGCGGCCTCCTCCAGGCACGCTTCCTCGATCGCCGCCTCCACGCCCGCGTCGGTCGTGTACGCGCCGACCGTCATCGCGCCCTTCTCGCGGATCGTGTGCTTCAGGAGCGCGACCGCGTCGAGCGAGGAGTCGACGGCGACGGCGAAGGAGACGGGGCCGAAGCACTCGCTGAGGTAGGCGGCCTCGGCGTCCGGCTTGGTGCCGTCGAGCTTGACGATCAGGGGCGTGCGGACGACCGCGTCGGGGAACTCGGGGTTGGCGACCGCGCGCGAGGCGAGGGCGACCTCGCCGAGGGCGGAGGCTGCCTCCAGGCGGGCCTTGACGTCCGGGTTGACCAGCGCGCCCAGGAGGCCGTTCGCGCGGGCGTCGTCGCCGAGCAGGCCGTCCACCGCGCGCGCGAGGTCGGCGACGACGTCGTCGTACGACTTGAGACCCTCGTCCGTGCCGATGCCGTCGCGCGGGATCAGCAGGTTCTGCGGGGTGGTGCACATCTGGCCGCTGTACAGGGACAGGGAGAACGCCAGGTTGGCGAGCATGCCCTTGTAGTTCGCCGTGGAGTCGACGATCACGGTGTTGACGCCGGCCTTCTCGGTGTAGACCTGCGCCTGGCGGGCGTTGGCCTCCAGCCAGTCGCCGAACGCCGTCGAGCCCGTGTAGTCGACGATCCGGATCTCGGGGCGCGTCGCGAGGGTCTTCGCGATGCCCTCGCCCGGGCGCTCGGCGGCGAGCGCGACGAGGTTCGGGTCGAAGCCGGCTTCCGCGAGGACCTCGCGCGCGATGCGCACGGTCAGCGCGAGCGGGAGGACCGCGCGCGGGTGCGGCTTCACCAGGACCGCGTTGCCGGTCGCCAGGGACGCGAACAGGCCCGGGAAGCCGTTCCACGTCGGGAACGTGTTGCAGCCGATGACCAGGCCGATCCCGCGCGGGACGGGCGTGAACGCCTTGTGCAGCTCCAGCGGGTCGCGCTTGCCCTGCGGCTTGGACCACTCCGCCGTCCCCGGCGTGCGGATCTGCTCCGCGTACGCGTACGCCACCGCCTCCAGGCCGCGGTCCTGCGCGTGCGGGCCGCCCGCCTGGAACGCCATCATGAACGCCTGGCCGGAGGTGTGCATCACCGCGTGCGCGAACTCGTGGCTGCGGTCCGAGATCCGCTTGAGGATCTCCAGGGAGACCACCGCGCGCACCTCCGCGCCCGCGTCCCGCCACGCCTTCTGGCCCGCCTTCATCGCCGGGAGCAGGACGTCCGCGTCCGCGTGCGGGTACGTGATGCCCAGCTCCGGGCCGTACGGGGAGACTTCGGCGCCCACCCAGTCGTCCGTGCCGGGCTGGTCCAGGTCGAAGCGGGTGTTCAGCAGGGCGTCGTACGCCGCCTTGCCCGCCGCGAGGTCCAGGCTGCCGTTCTCGCCGTACGCCTTGGGGTGCTCGGGGTGGGGGGACCAGTACGCGCGCGTGCGGATCGCTTCCAGCGCCTGGTCGAGGGTGGGACGGTGCCGGGCCAAGAGGTCGGCGGCGGTGAGTTCGGCGGCCATGCGGGACCAACTCCTGGGAGATCGAGAACGCGACTGCGGCTTCGCCCCGGCTCCTCCGCACCGCGTGTCTGGGCAGGAACAGCCGGTCACCGCTAGAGTAACCGAACGATCGGTCGGGACAAGGGGGCCTGCCGCATCTGTGGAAAACCCCGTGCGGGAGGATCGCGCACATGACAGCACTCGACCTCAGCAGCCCTGTCGCCGTCGTCGGCGCCGGGACCATGGGCCAGGGCATCGCCCAGGTCGCCCTGGTCGCCGGGCACCCCGTACGGCTGCACGACACGGTGCCGGGACGCGCGCAGGAGGCCGCCGACGCGATCGGCGCCCGCCTCGACCGGCTCGTCGAGAAGGACCGCCTCACCGCGGCCGACCGGGACGCCGCACGCGCGCGCCTGACGGCCGTACCGGACCTCGCCGGGCTCGCGGACTGCGCGCTCGTCGTCGAGGCCGTCCTGGAGCGGCTGGACGTCAAGCAGGAACTGCTGCGCGCGCTGGAGGACGTCGTCGCGGACGACTGCCTGCTCGCCACCAACACCTCGTCCCTGTCGGTCACCGCGATCGGCGGCGCGCTGCGCCACCCCGGGCGCTTTGTCGGCCTGCACTTCTTCAACCCCGCGCCGCTGCTGCCGCTCGTCGAGGTCGTCTCCGGGTTCGCCACCGACGTGTCGTCGGCCACGCGCGCGTACGAGACCGCCCGCGCGTGGGGGAAGAATCCGGTCGCCTGCGCGGACACGCCGGGGTTCATCGTCAACCGGATCGCCCGGCCCTTCTACGGCGAGGCGTTCGCCGTGTACGAGGCGCAGGGCGCGGACCCGGCGACCATCGACGCCGTCCTGCGCGAGTGCGGCGGTTTCCGGATGGGCGCCTTCGAACTGACCGACCTGATCGGGCAGGACGTCAACGAGTCGGTGACGCACTCCGTGTGGAAGGCGTTCTTCCAGGACGTCCGGTTCGCGCCGTCCCTCGCGCAGCGCCGTCTCGTCGAGTCGGGCCGTCTCGGCCGCAAGACCGGGCACGGCTGGTACGACTACGCCGATGCCGACGGCGGTGCCGCCGAGCGGTCCGAGCCGCACACCGCGGAACCCGCCCAGGCGCCCGCCTACGTCGTCGCCGAGGGCGACCTGGGCCCCGCGGCCGACCTCCTCCCGCTGATCCGCGAGGCAGGCGTCCAGGTCCGTCAGGAGGACGAGGACCACGGCACCCGGCTCGTCCTGCCCGGCGGCGGTCAGCTCGCGCTCGCCGACGGGCAGACCTCCGTCGAGTTCCGCGACGTCGTCTACTTCGACCTCGCCCTCGACTACCGCAAGGCCACCCGCATCGCCCTGTCCGCGTCCCAGGACACCTCCCCGCAGACCCTCTCCGAGGCGATCGGGCTCTTCCAGGCGCTCGGCAAGGACGTCAGCGTCCTCGGCGATGTCCCCGGGATGATCGTCGCCCGTACGGTCGCGCGGATCGTCGACCTCGCGCACGACGCGGTCGCCAAGGGCGTCGCCACCGAGGAGGACATCGACACGGCGATGCGGCTCGGCGTCAACTACCCGCTGGGGCCCTTCGAATGGAGCCGCCGCCTCGGCCGCAACTGGGCGTACGCGCTCCTCGACGACCTCCACCTGCGCGATCCCTCCGGGCGGTACGCGCCCTCCCTCGCGCTCTACCGGCACGCGTACGCCTCCGACAAGCGTGAGGGGAGCACGTCATGACCACCGCCAAGCGCGACACGTACACGCCCGAAACGCTGCTGTCCGTCGCCGTCCGGGTCTTCAACGAGCGCGGGTACGACGGCACGTCCATGGAGCACCTCTCCAAGGCCGCCGGCATCTCCAAGTCCTCGATCTACCACCACGTCGCCGGGAAGGAGGAACTCCTCCAGCGGGCCGTCAGCCGCGCGCTGGACGGCCTCTTCGCGATCCTCGACGAGGAGCCCGCGCGCGCGGGACGTGCGATCGACCGGCTTGAGCATGTCGTCCGCCGTATGGTCGACGTTCTGATCACCGAGCTTCCGTATGTGACGCTTCTTCTCCGTGTTCGCGGTAACACGGACACCGAGCGCTGGGCCCTGGAACGCCGCCGCGAGTTCGACCACAGGGTCGCCGAGCTCCTGAAATCGGCATCCCTCGAAGGCGACGTCCGCGCCGACATAGACGTCCGTCTCGCCACCCGCCTCGCCTTCGGGATGATCAACTCCATCGTGGAGTGGTACCGGCCCGACAGCCGGGGCGCGGGGGAGCGGGAAGTCGCGGACGCGGTGACGCGGCTGGTGTTCGAGGGGCTGCGCGGAGGTGTCGACGAGGTGGTCCGCGACGCTCAACGAGTAGCTCCGCCACGGTAATTGTGCTTGTCGAGGAGGCGCCGAAACGGCGCGCGCGATAGAGTGGCGCACGGCGAACATTCCTATCGCGGGCTTGTCGCCACGGCCTCACCAGCGAAGTCTGGTGGGGCCGCTTTGCGATGCGAAGACCTCTGAATCTGCTGCGAGTTGATGGTCCGGCCGCGTCAAGGGGCCCCGCCGGCAACGAGGTTGGCCGAAAGATCACTCCTGTGGTTGGCTAGGGCCTGCTTTCGCGCGTGCGAAGAAGTGATCGCACGCCACGCGCTGTGCGTCCCCCGAGCCGGCGCATCTTCAGCCCTCGGTCGATGACCCAAGGAGACGAAAAGTGCGTATCGTTCGGCAAATCTCGGCAACCGTCGCCGCGGCCACCGTGATCCTCGGTGGCGCGTTCCTCACCGCCCCCTCCGCCTCGGCGGCGTCCCTCCCCTCCGCGTGCAACCTCGTCGTCACGCAGACCAAGGAAGCCTCGACGTCCGTCAACCTCCGCAGCGGCCCCGGCACCGGCTACACGTCCCTCGGCATCCTCGCCACGGGCACCGGCTTCACCGAGTACTGCACGAAGGACTACACCTGGAGCTACGGCAAGGTGACGAGCGGGGCGAACAAGGGGAAGACGGGGTGGGTCAAGTACTCGCTGCTGAACCCCGTGGAGAAGTGAGCGCCGCGTAGGGCGTGAGCGCTTCCGCACGCGCGCCAGTGCCTCCGCCCCGAGCGGACCGGAGGCACTGGACGGGGTGCCCGGCTAGGACAGGGCCCACTTGGAGCAGCCCACGTTCCGTGTGCACACGCGGTAGTTGGTGATGCTGTGCACCCCGTCGCGCCAGACGCCCGTCCGGGTCCCGCACACGTTGATGCCGCAGTAGCGCACGCTCCCGTCGGGATCGCACACCGTCCGCTTCGCGTAGTCCCCCGAGTGGTAGAACTCGGCGCAGACGCCGTTCCCGTCGGCCTCCGCGTCCGACACCTCGACCAGGGAGCAGCCCGGGTAGTCGGTCCAGGCCGCATCCTGGCCCCGCCAGACCATCGGGTCGAGGTCCTCGCAGGAGGCCACCCGTACGGCGCCGGTCCCCGCGGGCAGGGCCGCTGCGGCGGACTGCGCCGGCACGGCGGTGAAGAAGAACAGGGCGAGGAGCGCGGAGAGGAACGTGGCCGCTTTCGTCCAGGGCCGCATGGCAGCACCAGCCTTCCTTCAGGAAGTCGCAGGAGTCGACAGTGGTGCAGAGCCTGCTGAGGCGGCCACGCGGCGACAATGCCCCAGCGCCGTCCCGGACATGTCCGGTCGGTCCGGCCAGGTCACGGAGTCGGCCGCTGCCGTATCCGGACACCCCTCACGCCTGCGGTTCGAGGTCCTCCTCCTCGAAGACCAGGAGGGTGCGGCTGCTGAGGACCTCGGGGATGCCCTGGAGGCGGGTCAGGACGAGTTCTCGGAGGGCTCTGTTGTCGGGGGTGTGGACGAGGAGGAGGACGTCGAAGTCGCCGCCCACCAGGGCGATGTGGGAGGCGCCGGGGAGTTGGCGGAGTTGTTCGCGGACGGTGCGCCAGGAGTTCTGGACGATTTTCAGGGTGATGTAGGCGCTGGTGCCCTGGCCGGCGCGTTCGTGGTCCACGCGGGCGCCGAAGCCCCGGATGACGCCGTCCTCCACGAGGCGGTTGATGCGTGCGTACGCGTTCGCGCGTGAGACGTGGACCCGTTCCGCGACGGAGCGGATCGAGGCGCGGCCGTCGGACTGGAGCATGCGCAGGATGTCGTGGTCGATCGCGTCCAGCGGGCGCGCAGGCGGAAGCGGGGTTCCGGTTTCCGGGTTTTCGGCCATTTGTTCAGGTGCCATGTCCCCCCGCCTCCCTACCATGGACGTACTGCGTCCATCACAGGTTGTGGAGAACCGTTTGTCCACAGCCTGAGGGCACCCGTAGCCAAACTGTGCCGACGACCGAACAATCGGTAGGTGAGGCGCCTCACCGACGACGCGCCTCCCGTAGCCGCTCCCACGAGGAGGTGCCGTCATGACGGTCATGGAGCAGCGAGGCGCGTACCGGCCCACACCGCCGCCCGCCTGGCAGCCCCGGATGGACCCCGCGCCCCTGCTGCCGGACGCCGAGCCGTACCGCGTCCTCGGCACGGAGAGGCCGGTGGACCAGGAGCTGCTGCTGAGGCTGCACGCGCAGCTGGTGCGGGGCCGGCGCTACAACGCGCAGGCGACGGCCCTGACGAAGCAGGGACGGCTCGCCGTGTACCCGTCCAGCACAGGGCAGGAGGCCTGCGAGGTCGCCGCCGCGCTCGCCCTGGAGGAGCGCGACTGGCTGTTCCCGAGCTACCGCGACACCCTCGCCGTCGTCGCACGCGGCGTGGACCCCGTCGAGGCGCTGACCCTCCTGCGCGGCGACTGGCACACCGGCTACGACCCGTACGCGCACCGCGTGGCCCCCCTGTGCACGCCGCTGGCCACCCAGCTCCCGCACGCCGTCGGCCTCGCGCACGCGGCCCGCCTCAAGGGCGACGACGTCGTCGCGCTCGCGCTCGTCGGCGACGGCGGCACCAGCGAGGGCGACTTCCACGAGGCCCTGAACTTCGCCGCCGTCTGGCAGGCGCCGGTCGTCTTCCTCGTCCAGAACAACGGCTTCGCGATCTCCGTGCCGCTCGCCAAGCAGACCGCCGCGCCCTCGCTGGCCCACAAGGCCGTCGGGTACGGCATGCCGGGCCGCCTGGTCGACGGCAACGACGTCCTCGCGATGCACGAGGTCCTCACCGACGCCGTACGGCAGGCGCGCGCGGGCGGCGGGCCGACGCTCATCGAGGCCGTGACGTACCGCGTCGACGCGCACACGAACGCGGACGACGCGACGCGCTACCGGGGCGACGCCGAGGTCGAGGCGTGGCGCGAGCACGACCCGATCGCCCTCGCCGAACGCGAGCTCACCGCGCGCGGGCTGCTCGACGAGGCGCACGCGCAGCGGGTCCGCGACGACGCCGAGGCGATGGCCGCCGACCTGCGCGCGCGCATGAACCAGGACGCCGTCCTCGACCCCGACGACCTGTTCACCCACGTGTACGCCGCACCCACGCCCCAACTGCGGGAACAGCAGGCCCTGTTGCACACGGAGATGGAGGCCGGGGCGTGAGCACCGTCGCCGCCAAACCGGCCACCTTCGCGCAGGCCCTCACCCGCGCCCTGCGCGACGCCATGGCCGCCGACCCCGCCGTCCACGTCATGGGCGAGGACGTCGGCACCCTCGGCGGCGTCTTCCGCGTCACCGACGGCCTCGCGAAGGAGTTCGGCGAGGACCGCTGCACCGACACGCCCCTCGCGGAGGCCGGCATCCTCGGGACGGCCGTCGGGATGGCCATGTACGGGCTGCGGCCGGTCGTCGAGATGCAGTTCGACGCGTTCGCGTACCCGTCCTTCGAGCAGCTCGCCAGCCACGTCGCGAAGATGCGCAACCGCACGCGCGGGCGCATGCCCCTGCCGATCACCATCCGCGTCCCCTACGGCGGCGGCATCGGCGGCGTCGAGCACCACAGCGACTCCAGCGAGGCGTACTACGCCGCCACCCCCGGCCTGCACGTCGTCACCCCCGCGACCGTCGCCGACGCGTACGGGCTGCTGCGCGCCGCCATCGCCTCCGACGACCCCGTCGTCTTCCTGGAGCCGAAAAGGCTGTACTGGTCCAAGGACACCTGGAACCCTGAGGAGCCGCCGCACGTTGAACCGATCGGACGCGCGACGGTGCGGCGCTCGGGCGCGAGCGCCACGCTGATCACGTACGGGCCCTCGCTCCCCGTCTGCCTCGAAGCGGCCGAGGCGGCGAAGGCGGAGGGCTGGGACCTGGAGGTGGTCGATCTGCGCTCGCTGGTGCCGTTCGACGACGACACGGTCTGCGCGTCCGTACGGCGCACCGGGCGGGCGGTCGTCGTCCACGAGTCCGGCTCCTTCGGGGGGCCGGGGGGCGAGATCGCCGCGCGCGTGACGGAACGCTGCTTCCACCACCTGGAGGCGCCCGTCCTGCGCGTGGGGGGCTTCGACATCCCCTACCCGCCGCCGATGCTGGAACGGCACCACCTGCCCGGTGTCGACCGGATCCTCGACGCGGTCGCGCGTCTCCAATGGGAGGCCGAGAGCTGATGGCACAGGTCCTGGAGTTCAAGCTGCCCGACCTCGGCGAAGGGCTCACCGAGGCCCTCATCGTCACCTGGATGGTCCAGGTCGGCGACGTCGTCACCGTCGACCAGCCCGTCGTCGAGGTCGAGACCGCCAAGGCGATGGTGGAGGTGCCCTGTCCGTACGCGGGCGTCGTCACGGCCCGCTACGGCGAGGAGGGCACGGAACTCCCCGTCGGGGCGCCCCTGCTGACGGTCGCGGTGAGCCCGGCGGACGCGACGGGTACGGTCGGCGCGGCGAGCACCCCCGCAGCCGAGGGCTCCGGCAACGTCCTGGTGGGCTACGGCACGGCCGAGCCACCGGCCCGCAGGCGCAGGGTACGGCCGCAGGCCGGCGGTGTCGCGGGACGGCAGCTTCCCGGCGGGCGCGCAGGCGCCGGGGCGGGCGGCGGGGCTGCGCGGGCCCAGGCGGCGCCCTCGGGGGCCACGCGGGCGGGCGCCGGTGACGGGCGCGGCGTCGCCGCGATCCGGGCGTCCGCCGAGGTCGGGGCGGCGGCCGTGGGCGCGGGCGCGCGCAACGGGGAGGCGAACGGGCTGAACGGGGACGCGGGCGACGGGCCCGTACCCGTCATCTCCCCCCTCGTACGGCGGCTCGCGCGCCAAGGCGGGCTGGATCTGCGGGAGTTGACGGGGTCCGGGCCCGAGGGGCTGATCCTGCGGGCCGACGTGGAAGACGCGCTGCGGGTCGCGGCGGTGCAGGGACGTACGGCGGGGGCCGCTGCCGATCCGCACGCCGAGGAGGGGGCCGTCGTCTCCGGCGGGACCCGTATCCCCCTCAAGGGGCTGCGCGGGACCGTCGCCGACAAGCTCACCCGGAGCCGGCGGGAGATTCCCGACGCGACGTGCTGGGTGGACGCCGACGCGACCGAACTCATGCGGGCGCGGGCGGCGATGAACAGCGCGGGCGCGCCGAAGATCTCCCTGCTCGCACTGCTCGCGCGGATCTGTACGGCCGCGCTGGCCAGGTTCCCGGAGCTGAACGCGCGCGTGGACGCGGAGGCCCGGGAAGTCGTCCTGCTGGACGCCGTGCACCTCGGGTTCGCCGCGCAGACGCCCCGGGGGCTCGTCGTGCCCGTCGTCCGGGACGCGCACGCGCGCAACGCCGAAGGGCTGTCGGCGGAGTTCGCGCGGCTCACCGAGGCGGCCCGTACCGGCGGGCTGAAACCGGCCGAACTCAGCGGCGGGACCTTCACGTTGAACAACTACGGCGTGTTCGGGGTCGACGGCTCCACGCCGATCATCAACCATCCCGAGGCCGCCATGCTCGGCGTCGGCCGCATCGTCCCCAAGCCGTGGGTCCACGACGGCGAACTCGCCGCGCGGCAGGTCGTCCAGCTCTCCCTCACCTTCGACCACCGCGTCTGCGACGGAGGCACGGCGGGCGGGTTCCTCCGGTACGTGGCGGACTGCGTCGAACAACCGGCGGTGCTGCTGCGCACGCTGTGATCGACGCCGGAGTGCTCACGTCCCGCCTGACCTGGGCGTTCCGGACGGAAGGCGCCGGGGGCGGGTTTCCCCGGCCCTCGGCGGCCCCCATACTCGGGGCATGACCTCCGCGCCGCCCCCCTACGACGCCGTCGTCCTCGCGGGCGGCGGCGCGAGGCGCCTGGGCGGCGCGGACAAGCCGGGCGTACGGGTGGGGGGCCGGCCCCTGCTGGACCGGGTCCTCGGGGCGTGCGCGGACGCGCTGCACACGGTCGTCGTGGCCGCCCCCCGCCCCACGGTCCGCCCGGTCGACTGGACCCGCGAGGACCCACCGGGCGGCGGCCCGGTCGCCGCCCTCGACGCCGGGCTGCGCCGCACGAGGGCCGACCGGGTCGTGCTCCTCTCGGCCGACCTGCCGTTCCTGGCGCCGGGGACGGTACGGCGGCTGCTGGCGGCGCTGGACGACGCCGACGGCGCTCTCCTCGTCGACGCCGACGGCCGCGACCAACCCCTCGTCGCCGCTTACCGCGTGTCCCCCCTGCGCCGCGAGCTGGACGCCTTGCGCGCCGGACACGGGAGCCTCGCCGGCCTTCCCCTCCGGAAGCTCACCGCAGGACTCGAACTCGCCCGTGTCCCGGACCCCGTCGCCGCCTTCGACTGCGACACCTGGGACGACATCGCCACCGCCAGGGCCAGGATCAGGGAGCATGACCACGTGTTGGATGAATGGATCTCCGCAGTCAAGGACGAGCTGGGCATCGACCTCGACGTCGATACGACGGTCCTGCTGGACCTGGCCCGCGACGCGGCGCACGGCGTGGCCCGGCCGGCCGCTCCCCTGACGACGTTCCTCGTCGGGTACGCGGCGGGGCGTACGGACGGCAGCGCGGAAGCCGTCGCCGAGGCCGCCCGCAAGGCCGCGGCGCTGGCTCTGCGGTGGGCGGAGGAGGCGGACCCGGCATCGTCCGAGGACGCCAAGCCCACCGACGCCGGTCCGGCCGCGGGATGACCGGCCCCGACGCAGGTCTCGGTACGGGGCTCGGCACAGGTCTCGGCACGGGGCTCGGCCAGGACGAGGACCTCGACGTCGAGGAGGTGCTGGCGCTCGTGCGGAACACCTCGAACAGCGGCGGCGGCGCCGGGAAGGCCGGTGACGCCGGGAACCATGGACGCGCCGGGAATCCTGGGGGTGCCGAAACGCCTGGAGGTGCCGGGAGTCCGGGGGGTGCCGGGAAGCCCGGACGCGCCGAAAATCCCGCCTCCCCCGACCCGCACCCCTCCCGC